>NZ_AJQF01000217.1:0-33498 GCF_000261705.1 Bradyrhizobium genomosp. III
ATGCGCTGGACGGTCTGTTGCGCGAACAGCTTGCCGCGCACAGCGTCAAGGATGCCGTGGCGCATGCGGTCGCGCTCTCCGGCCGCCCGCGCCGCGAGGTCTATGCCCGCGCGCTCGAGCTTGCAAAAGACTTAAGGGGCGGCGATGGCGAAGACTGAGGTCCCGGTGGAACCGAAGGTCGCCTCGCCCGAACGCGTCGCCGCGTTTCACACCGGCATCTCCGCGGAGAGCCGCGCAGCGGCCTATCTGATGGCCAAGGGCTACCGCATCCTCGCAAAGCGCTACCGCACCCCGCATGGCGAGATCGACATCGTGGCACGCCGCCGCAATCTGATCGCCTTCGTCGAGGTCAAGGCGCGGGCCACGCTGGATGACGCGGCCTTCGCCGTGACGCCGCGCCAGCAGCAGCGCATCATCGACGCCGCGCAAGGCTGGCTCGTGGCGCATCCCGAGCATGCCGAATTCGAATTGCGATTCGACGCCATGCTGATTGCGCCGCGCACACTTCCGCGCCATGTGTTGGCGGCATTCGACGCCTCGACCTGAAAGGCAGACCATGAAACTTAACGTCGCCGTCCAGATGGACCCCATCGCCCGCATCAACATCAAGGGCGATTCCACCTTTGCGCTGCTTCTGGAGGCGCAGAAGCGCGGCCACGGCCTGTCCTATTATACGCCCGACAAGCTCTCGATGGTCGGCGAGGAGATCGTGGCGCCGGTTCAGCTCCTGACCGTGCGCGACGAGCCGGGCGATCACTTCACGCTCGGCGAGCCCAGGCGCGAGGCGCTGAACGGCTTTGACGTGGTGCTGCTGCGCCAGGATCCGCCGTTCGACCTCGCCTACATCACCTCGACGCATCTTCTGGAGCGCATCCATCCGAAGACGCTGGTGGTCAACGATCCCGCTTCGGTGCGCAACGCGCCGGAAAAGCTGTTCGTGATGAATTTTCCGCAGCTGATGCCGCCGACGCTGATCTCGCGCGACTTAGATGAGATCAACGCGTTCCGCGACAAGCATGGTGCGGTCGTCATGAAGCCGCTGCATGGCCATGGCGGCGCGGCGGTGTTCCGCGTGATGCCGCAGGACATGAATTTCGGTTCGCTGTTCGACATGTTCTCGGTGACGTTCCGGGAGCCCTGGGTGATCCAGCAATTCATCCCCGAGGTGAGGCACGGCGACAAGCGCATCATCCTGGTCAACGGCGAGTTCGCCGGCGCCGTCAACCGCGTGCCGGCCGCCGACGACCTCCGCTCCAACATGGTGCGCGGCGGCGCGGCGCAGGAGACCGAGCTCACCCCGCGCGAGCGCGAGATCTGCGCCACGGTCGGACCGGCGCTGCGCGAGCGCGGCCTGTTGTTCGTCGGCATCGACGTCATCAACGGCAACCTCACCGAGATCAACGTCACCTCGCCGACGGGCATCCGCGCCATCGCGCGCCTCGGCGGCCCCGATGTTGCGGCGAAGGTCTGGGACGTGATCGAACAGAAGCGGGCGAAGTAGCACTCTGCAATGATGACGTTGCGGAGCGCGCGAACTCTCCTCAACGTCGTCCCGGCGAACGCCGGGACCCATACCGCGGAATCTATCCGGGGAGCTTGGTCGCGGTACCGGGCGCTCAATCTTCGTCAAACTGCTCCCTGGGGTTATGGGTCCCGGCGTTCGCCGGGACGACACCGATGTTGTGGAGCGCGCTGCGATCTCATTGGCATGATCGCACCCACACACCACTAACCACCCGTTCACCATGACGCCGCGCATGTCATTCGAACGGACGTTCCGTACTGCGTGAATCTACGGGGCTGCTGGCCGACCGGATAACGCCGCGTTCACCATCTGCCGAAAACCAGCATCGAGGCCGGCCATCGCATTCGGCCTCGCAACACCCCTTATACTTTTACTCCCTACTCATCGACACGGGGAACCCGCCAGGTGCGGTTCGAGTGACCCGCGTAAGAGTAAAAGCGTATGAACACCGCACGCATTGTCGTACTCGTCATCGCGCTGGGCGCCGGCGGCGTCGCTGCATATCTGGCGAGCGGCTTCGACAACAAGCCCGCGCCCGCCCTCCCCGTCGCCGAGAAGCTGCCGACCGTCGAGGTGCTGATCGCGAAGAACGACATCGGGCTCGGCCAGGCCGTGAAGCCCGAGGATCTGCAATGGCAGTCCTGGCCCGCGGCGACCGCGAGCAGTGCCTTCATTCGCCGCGACAGCAGGCCCGAGGCGCAGACCCAGATTGCCGGCTCGATCGCCCGCGTCCCCCTGATGCAGGGCGAGCCGATCCGCGAGCAGAAGCTGGTCAAGGCCGACGGCTCCGGCTTCATGGCCGCGATCCTGCCCGCCGGGATGCGCGCCGTTTCCACCGAGATTTCAGCCGAGACCGCCGCCGGCGGCTTCATCCTTCCGAATGACCGCGTCGACATCGTCCTGACCCGCCGTCTGAAGAACCCCGACGGCGCCAACAACAATAACGGTCCGACCGGCGGCAACGACCTCGTCCTGTCCGAGGTCATCCTGACCAACATTCGCGTGCTCGCGATCGACCAGGCGCCGAAGGAGAAGGACGGCCAGAACGCCGTCGTCGGCAAGACCGTCACGCTCGAGCTCCGGCCCGACCAGGTCGCTGTCCTCGCAGCCGCGCGCCAGGGCGGCACGCTCCAGCTCGCGCTGCGGAGCATCGTCGATGCCAACGCAGTCGACGGCACGCCCGAGGACCAGGGGATCAAGCGTGCGGGCGGCGTGAACGTGATCCGTTACGGGGTGCAGGCACGGCAATTGACGTCACAGAAGTGATGATGGGGAAAGCATGAACTACGGGGATGATCGGATGGGCCTGCGCCTTCGGGGGAAGCGCACGCGCTCGTTCTGGACGGGGACGATGCTGGTGCTGGGGCTGCTCGCAGCCCCCGACCTCGTCAGCGCGACGGATGCGCCGGTCGGCGACCAGGCGCCGATGCAGGCACCGGATCTCGGCGTGTCGTCGGTCGGGACCATCGCGTCGGCGAAGACGCGTTTTCTCTCGCTTGGCGTCGGCAAATCCGTCGTCATCGACCTGCCGCGCGAGGTCAAGGACGTGCTGGTGGCCGATCCCAAGATCGCCAATGCAGTGATCCGCTCGGCCCAGCGCGCCTATATCATCGGCGGCCAGGTCGGCCAGACCAACGTCGTGTTCTTCACCGCCGACGGCCAGCAGGTCGCCTCCTATGACATCGCAGTGAAGCGCGACCTCAACGGCATGCGCGCGGCCCTGCGCCAGTCGCTGCCGGGCGTCCAGATCGAAGGCGTCGGCGACAGCGTGATGCTGACCGGATCGGTGTCGAGCCCAGTCGAGGCCCAGCAGGCCGGCGAGGTCGCCGCAAAACTGGTCGGCGGCTCGGACAAGGTCGTCAACAGCATCGTCGTGCGCGGCCGCGACCAGGTGATGCTCAAGGTCGTCGTCGGCGAAGTGCGCCGCGACATCGTCAAGCAGCTCGGCGTCGATCTCAGCGCCAGCCTGAACGCCGGCACCGCGGTGGTGAATTTCAACAATTCCAACCCGTTCTCGGTCTCGGGCGGACCGATCGTCGGCAGCAACGGGCTCGGCGTCGCCGGCCTCGCCAAGGGCGTCGCCACCGTCAGCGCCACCATGCGCGCGATGGAAAGCGCCGGCGTCATGCGCACGCTCGCCGAACCGAGCCTGACCGCGATCTCGGGCGAATCCGCCACCTTCATCGCCGGCGGCGAATTCCCGATCCCGGCAGGCTATTCCTGCGATCCGGTCACCCACGTCTGTACCACCCAGGTCACCTACAAGAAGTTCGGCATCTCCCTGAACTTCACTCCCGTCGTGCTCAGCGAAGGTCGCATCAGCCTGCGCGTGATGACCGAGGTCTCGGAGCTGTCGAATACGAATTCGATCACGTTGACGCAGGCGGTGTCCTCGACCTCGAGCAACTCGATCACCATCCCCTCGATCCAGACTCGCCGCGCCGAGACGACGCTGGAAATTCCCTCGGGCGGCTCGATGGCGATGGCCGGCCTGATCCAGCAGCAGACCAAGCAGGCGATCAACGGCCTGCCCGGCGTCGACCAGGTGCCGATCATCGGCGCGCTGTTCCGCAGCCAGGACTTCGTCAACAACGAGACCGAGCTGATGGTGATCGTGACGCCCTATGTGGTGCGCGCGGTCGCCCAGAAGGAATTGGCGCGGCCCGACGACGGCTTCGCGCCGGCCTCGGACGCGCAGACCGCACTGCTCGGCCGCATGAACCGCCTCTATGGCATCGCGCGTCGCGTCGATCCGATCGCCGGCGCGCCCGGCGATTTCGGCTTCATCATCGACTGAGACGAACGGACGGCTGGGGAACGGGGCGGGAATCGGGGCAAGAGGGGACGAAGCGATGACGAAGACCACAGCCGATCGACGTCGCAATCTAGGCGTCGCGCTGGCACTGACGGGGCTCTCCGTCATGCTGGGCGCCTGCAACACCACCGGCGAGATCGTCACCCAGACGGTGCCGACCGACTATCGCCAGCGCCACCCGATCGCGGTGCAGGAAGGCAAGAAGTCGATCGTGATCTTCGTCGGCAAGGCGAGGGGCGGCCTGTCGGCCGCGCAGCATTCGGACGTCGCGGGCATCGCCCGGGACTGGGTGCGCGAAGGCACCGGCTCCGTCGTCGTCGACGTTCCCGTCGACGCTGCGAATTCGCGCGCGGCGGCTGCGACCTATCGGGAAATCCGTTCCGTGCTCGCATCCGGCGGCGTGCCGTCGCGTGCCATCGTCCAGCATCCCTATCGCCCTGAAGATCCCGGGCTGCTGCCCACCATCCGCCTGAGCTATTCGAAGATCGCCGCGGTCGCCGGCCCCTGCGGGCTGTGGCCGGAAGACCTCGGCCCCAACATCCTCGATCCCGGCTACAACGAGAACCGGCCCTACTTCAATCTGGGCTGCGCCAGCCAGCGCAATCTCGCCGCGATGATCGACAATCCGGCCGACCTCGAGCAGCCGCGATCCGAGACGCCGGCCTATACCGCGCGGCGCGACATCGCCTTTGATCGCTACCGCAAGGGCACTGCGATCTCGACTCCCAATTCCGAGGCCGACAGGGCCAAGCTCAGCGACACAGGCAAATGACGGGCATCCACGACGAAGAAGCGGACGATCCGCAGCACCCCGAGGAACACATTGCGCCGGTTCCCCGCATTTCGGTGCAGGCCTTTTGCGAGACCGAGAAGACGCTGGCCGCGGTAACCGCGGCCGGGCAGGACCGCCGGCTCGCCAAGGCGCACCTCACCGCCAAGGACGGTGGCCTTGCCGCGGCGATCGAAGTCTATGAATCGATGCCGACGCCGAACGTGATCGTGATCGAATCCGACGGTACGCGCGACATCCTCGAGGGACTCGACGACCTCGCCGGCGTCTGCGACCCCGGCACACGCGTGGTCGTGATCGGCAATCCCAACGACACCGCGCCCTATCGCGAGCTGGTACGCCGCGGCGTCAACGATTATGTGGTGGGACCGGTCGAAACCCTCGACGTCGTCCGCTCCATCTGCAGTCTGTTCTCGGCCTCCGAGGCCATCATCACCGGCCGCGTCATCGCGGTGGTCGGCGCCAAGGGCGGCGTCGGCGCCTCCACCGTCGCGCACAATTTGGCCTGGACCATTGCGCGTGACCTCGCGCTCGATTCCGTCGTGATCGACCTCGACCTCGCCTTCGGCACCGCGGGCCTCGACTACAACCAGGACCCGGTGCAGGGTATCGCCAACGCGGTGCTGTCGCAGGACCGGCCGGACACGGCGCTGATGGAGCGCCTGCTCTCCAAATGCACCGAGCGCCTCAGCCTGCTCGCGGCGCCTGCCACCCTCGACCGCGTCTACGATTTCGGCGCCGAAGCTTTCGACGCCGTGTTCGACACGCTGCGCATGACCACGCCCTGCATCGTGCTCGACGTTCCCCACCAATGGTCCGGCTGGACGCGGCGCGCGCTGGTGAACGCCGACGACATCGTCATCGTGGCCGAGCCCGATCTCGCCAATTTGCGCAACACCAAGAACATGCTGAGCGTGCTGAAGGCGGCGCGGCCGAACGACCGGCCGCCGCTGTATTGCATCAACCAGGTCGGCATGCACAAGCGCGCGGAGATCGAGGTCAAGGCGTTCGCCAAGACCATGGAAAGCCAGCCGATCGCGGTGATCCCGTTCGATTCAAAGCTGTTCTCCACCGCCGCCAATAACGGCCAGATGATCGCGGAGGTCTCCAAGAACCACCGCACCACCGAGCTGTTCCAGAACATGGCGAACCGCCTCGCCGGCCGCGGCGAGGTGAAGAAGCCGAAGCGCTCGCTGCTCGGACCGCTGCTGAAGAAGTTGAAGGGCAAGTCAAGCCGCAACTCGGCGCCGCATCGCAAGGCGTCGTAAGCGTACACCAAAAGGGGCGGACTACTTGTCCGCCCGCTGCTGCTTCTTCGCCAGCAGCTGCCGCAGCGCCGCGACCTTGGCCGCGGCCTGGTCCGGCGGCAAATCTGCCTTCACGAGGATTTCGGCCTCGGCCTCGCGGCCCTGCAATCCCAGCACGAGCGCGAGATTGGCGCGGACCCGCGCATCGTTCTGATTGCGCTGATAAGCGCGGCCGAGCACCTGTTCGGCCTTCGGCAGATTGTTTTGCAGCATATAGGACAGGCCGAGATTGGACAGCACGGTCGGCTCGTCCGGCACGATCTTCAACGCCGCGGCATAATATTGCTGCGCCTCCTCGTTGCGGCCGAGCTGATCGAGCGCCGCACCTTGCGCCGACAGGATGCGCCAGTCCGGATCCTCCGGCGCATGCGCGCGGCTGAGGACGTCGAAGGCCTGCTGGAAATTGCCGCTGTCGGCGAGCGCGCGGCCATAGCCGGCGAGCAGCGCCTTGTTGCTGGGATGGGCGAGCACCGCCTGCTCCATGACCGCAACCGCCTGCGCGCGCTGGCCGGTCTCGCGCAGCGCCTTGCCGTAGGCGAGCGCAACGTTGGGATCACTGGGCTTGGCGCGATAGCGCTCGCGCAAGGCGTCCATCTCTGGCTTGGCGTCGGCTTTGACCGCCGTTTCCGATCTGACACCGAGCGCACCGGTCACATCCTCGATGCCGGCGGTCTGGCAACCGCCGAGGACAAGCACCAGGAGTGCGGGAAGCAGCAATCTCGCCGGGGGAGAGGCGAGGGACGAACGCTTGGACATACTCTGATCACTCGGCAACTGATCAGAGATGCTTACCGATTAACGCTAAAGTCCCGTTAAGGACGCGGCCTGTGTGACCTCAAGGCATGATCCGGAAAGTGCGCAGCGGTTTTCCGGAAAGATCATGCTTAAACAACAACCTAAAGCGCGACGACGATTGGTCCTCATCGCATCGCGCTTTAGTCGGTGAACTCGGCACCGAATTCGCAGCCGATGCGCCAGCGCAGGCGGCATTGGCGGGAATAATCAGGTGCGAAAATGATGGTGAATTGCGGCGGCACTTCCAGGAATTCCGCCACCACCTTCACGCCGCCATCCGAAATATCGGTGATCGTGCAGTCCCGCGGCAGCGAGCCCGCGCCAAAATGGATCTTGGCGAGCCGGCTGCATACCCGACGTTCGCTTCTCCGGCGATTTGCAAGCATTTGAATTGTTCACCCGTTAGACCACGGCCCATCCCGCAGCCTCAGGAATAGCGGACATTCGTTGGAATGTGCTGAGGACAGAAGCCGGCATTCGAGGCTTAGTGTCGGCGTGGTGTTTACGATTGGTTAGGGCTTGCTCACCCTCCGGGATCGTTCCCGTATTGTTCTTGCGGAGCGGGCCTGCCTCTGCTACCCCTAATTGTGCGAAAGGGCAGGCTGGTTTGAGCATGGTTCAGCGGGTTTCCACCGTCGCCTTTGAGGGGATCGAGGCCCGCGCGGTCGACGTGCAGGTGCAGGTCGCGCCTGGCCTGCCGGCGTTCGCGATCGTCGGCCTGCCGGACAAGGCGGTGTCGGAGGCGCGCGAGCGGGTGCGCTCGGCGCTAATTGCCTCAGGGTTGGCGCTGCCGGCGCGGCGGATCATCGTCAACCTGGCGCCGGCCGACCTCCCGAAGGAAGGCAGCCATTACGACCTGCCGATCGCACTCGGCCTGATGGCGGCGATCGGCGCGATCCCGCCGGATGCGCTGACCGGCTTCACCGTGCTCGGCGAGCTCGGCCTCGACGGCTCGATCGCGCCCGTGGCCGGCGTTCTTCCCGCCGCGTTCGGCGCCAATATGCGCGAGGAAGGGCTGATCTGCCCGGCCTCGTGCGGCTCCGAAGCGGCATGGGCGAGCCCGGACATCCAGATCATCGCGGCAAGCTCGCTGATCCAGATCGCCAACCACTTCAAGGGCACCCAGGTGCTGTCGCGGCCGTCACCGAAGGTGCATGAGCCCGCCGCCTCCACGCTCGACCTGCGCGACATCAAGGGCCAGGAAAGCGCCAAGCGCGCGCTGGAGATCGCCGCCGCCGGCGGGCATCACTTGCTCATGATCGGGGCGCCCGGGGCCGGCAAATCGATGCTGGCGGCGCGCCTGCCTTCGATCCTGCCGCCGCTGTCACCGAGCGAACTGCTCGAGGTCTCGATGATCGCCTCCGTCGCCGGCGAGATCGAGGGCGGCGCGCTGACGGTCAAGCGGCCGTTCCGCTCGCCGCATCATTCCGCGAGCATGGCTGCGCTCACCGGCGGCGGCATGCGCGCAAAGCCCGGCGAGATCTCGCTGGCACATCAGGGCGTGCTGTTCCTCGACGAATTGCCGGAGTTCGATCCGCGCGTGCTGGATTCGCTCCGGCAGCCGCTGGAGAACGGCGAGGTCGCGGTGTCGCGCGCCAATCATCGCGTCACTTACCCTGCCCGCTTCATGCTGGTCGCGGCGATGAATCCGTGCCGCTGCGGCAACGCGTTCGAGCCGGGCTATGCCTGCAAGCGCGGCCGCGTCGACCGCTGCACGGGCGACTACCAGGCGCGCATCTCCGGCCCGCTGATGGACCGTATCGACCTGCGCATCGAGGTGCCCGCCGTAACCGCGGCCGATCTGATCCTGCCACCACCGGCAGAAGGCTCCGCCGAAGTCGCCGCCCGCGTGGCGGCGGCGCGCGACATCCAGCTCGCGCGTTATGCCGATGCCGGCCTGCCCCGTGTCCGCACCAATGCCGAGGCTCCTGCCTCTGTGCTGGAGGAGATCGCAAAGCCGGACGCGCAAGGCGCCAAATTGCTGCGCGACGCCGCCGAGACCATGCGGCTGTCGGCGCGCGGCTATCACCGCGTGCTGCGGGTGGCGCGCACGCTGGCGGACCTCGATCGCGCCGACAAGATCGGCCGGCTGCATCTCGCCGAAGCGCTGTCCTACCGCGCACTCGCGGAGGATGTGCGCCAGATGGCTTGATCATTCCGCGCATCAACCCGGCGGTAACGAGTTTCCTTTACGCTCTGCAAACCATAAGGCCCAATGAGTTCCCCGGGGCCTCGGCGAGTAGAGTGTCATGTTGCGTTTCAAGATCCTGGCCTCGGTTGTTCCCTTGTTGGCGGCTGCGGTGTTCGCCCGCGCGGAGATCGGATCGGTGTCGCATCCCTGCATCGCCCTCGGCGAAACCTCGGTCGAGCTCACCTCCCTGTTCTGGACCGCCGGCGTCCATGTCGCCTTCACCGAGGATCCCGCCCGGGCCACGGTGCGGGTTCAGATCACCGACGATGCCGATACTGCGGACTTCGCCGTGGTCGACGACGGTCTCGGTTCCGAGCCGGATTCCTGTCAGGCCAATCCCTCGACGCGCCTTGTCTCGATTGCCGCTCAGCCCGTCGATGGCGGCCAGGTGATCTATCTCTCCACCGAAGGGCCGGCGGATTACCGCATCTATGTGCGCTCGAAGTCGTTCTCGCAGCGCGAGGCCGCGGCGCTGATCGTCGGCGCCCATGGCGGCCATCGCCCGCTCCCGCTCCAGGCCGCCTCGCTCTGAGCCATTAACACCTGGTCAACCCTGTTTGGAGGCAGCGCCAAAGCCTCAAGCTGTTCGCAAGGTCGGCGCGACATCGTCGCAGACGGCGGGTGGCGGTATTTCGAAGAAGAGTCGGGGTCGGTGGCGATGGGTCGGACGTTCCGGATCAAGGTGCGCATGCGCCGCTTCAGGCGACAGCATCCCCGCATCGCTTTCGCGATCCGCTCTTTCATGATCTTCTCGGCGACCTTCGGCGGCGCCTATGGCTTCGTGTCCGGCAGCCGGTCCGAGAACTCCGGCTACGATCCCCACACCTTTGCGATCGGCGCGAGCTTCCTGTTCGCGCTCGCCTGCCTCGGCCTTGCGACGCTGAGCATGCGCCTGCGTTTCGTGGGCAAGCGGCTGCGTAGCCTCGCAGCCCACAACGAGGCGCTGATCGATCGCAATTGGGAGCTGAAGGAGGCGGAAGAACGCGCCCGCAGCCTGTTCGAGCAGCAGGGCGACCTCATCGTGCTGCGCGCTACCGATGGCCGCATCACCTTTGCCAACGAAGCCTATTGCGCGCTCGCAGGACAGGCGCGCAGCGCGCTGGTCGGCACGCGCTTCGATTTCGACGTGCTGGAGCAGGGTGACAGCGCCCGCGAGAGCAGCGGCACACGCATCCACGACCAGAAGATCGCAACCCCGCTCGGCGCGCGCTGGATCGCCTGGCGCGAGGGCTATGTCCGCCTCGATGCCGGACAGCCCGCCGAGTTGCAGAGCGTGGGGCGCGACGTCACCGACCGCACCGAGACCGAACGCGCTCTGTCCGACGCGCGCGACCAGGCCGACGCCGCCAACCGCGCCAAATCGCGCTTCCTCGCGATGGCCTCGCACGAAATCCGCACCCCCCTGAACGGCATCATCGGCATGGGCGGCCTCCTGCTCGACACCAATCTGACGCCGGAGCAGGCGACCTATGCCAAGGCGGTGAAAACCTCGGGCGAAGCCTTGATGGCGCTGATCGAGGAACTGCTCGACTATTCCAAGATTGAGGCTGGCAAGCTTGATCTGGAGCAGCGTCCCTTCGCGCTCTCGACCCTGGTCGAGGAGATCACCGAGCTGCTCGCGCCCCGCGCGCAGGCCAAGGCGCTCGAGATCGCCGCCTATGTCGACGAGCGCCTGCCGCTTGAGGTGGTCGGTGATGCCGCGCGGCTGCGCCAGGTGCTGCTCAACCTCGCCGGCAACGCCATCAAGTTCACCGCGAGCGGTGGCGTCGCGCTGATCGTCGAGCCCGGCATCTGGCCGAACGAGGTCAGCTTCCTGGTCCGCGACACCGGCATCGGCATTGCGCCGGAGGCGCAGCAGCGCATCTTCCGCGAATTCGAGCAGGCCGACGAGCGCGTCGCCCGCACCTATGGCGGCACCGGGCTCGGCCTTTCCATCAGCGAGCGCATCGTCAAGCGCATGGGCGGCCGGATCACGCTCGCGAGCGAGCCGGGCAAAGGCTCGACCTTCGAGATCGCGGTGCCGCTTCCGCCGTCGCAAGCCAGCGGGGGACAGACGGCCTTTCCAAGTCCCGACCTCACCGGCAAGTCGATGCTCCTCGTCGCCGACGGCATCGAGGCCTCGCTGATCGCGCGGCGCCTCGAGCGCTGGGGTGGCCAGACCTGCATGATTACGGATGCCGCGGTCGCCGAAGCGCTGCTGCCGGAACGCTCATGGCACGCGGTGCTGATCGATCGTGCGATCGGCCCTGCCGCGGCCGACCAGCTGGGCGAAATGGCCCGCGCGCATGCGTTGCAGCGCCTCGTGCTGCTGACTTCTGGCTCGCGCCACGAAAAGCTGTCCCCGGCCTTCACCGGTTTTCTGGTGAAGCCACTGCGGGCGGCCTCGCTCGCCGCGCGCCTTGCGATGACGCCGGAGGTGGCCTCGCCCGATCTGGCGCCGGAACCACCGGCGGAAGCTGCCGGCGCGACGCCGGCCAAAGGAGCGACCAAGGCCCTGTCGATCCTCGTCGCGGAGGACAACGAGATCAACGCGCTGTTGATGCGCTCGCTGCTGACGAAGCTCGGCCATCGCGTCGTCATCGCCGTCCACGGCGAGGCCGCGCTGGAGTCCTGGCTCGCCGCTTCATCGGCCGGCACGCCCTATGATCTCGTGCTGATGGACATCCAGATGCCGCAGCTCGACGGCATCGAGGCGACGAAGCGAATCCGAACGCATGAGGCGGCGACCGGCGGCCACCACACGCCGATCCTTGCGCTCACCGCCAATACGCTGGTGGAGGATCGCTATGCCTGCTTCGAAGCGGGCATGAACGGATTCCTGATCAAGCCGCTCGATCGCGACAAGCTGGACGAAGCACTGGCAGGGCTGGCGGCGTCACGGCGGCTGGCCGTCTGATCCGAAAATCTCACGGGAACCTCATCCCATCTGGCAATCGATAATTGAAATCGACCGCGTTGCGCGTCACCATCCTCCGGGGGCATTGCAGGAGGGTTTCGCGCATGAACGTGCTGTGCCGCCTCGTACTCATTGTCCTTCTCGCTGGATTTTCCCGACACGCCGCGGCCGATACGCCGGAGCTCATCGCCGCGCTCAAGCAAGGCGGCTACGTGCTGATCTTTCGGCACACCGCCACCGATGACAGCCAAAAGGACGTCTACCCCTTCAAGTTCGACGACATGAGCGCCCAGCGTCAGCTCAGCGAAAAGGGCAGGGACATGGCGCTCCAGATCGGGGCAGCGGTCAAGGACCTCGCGATCCCGATCGGCGATGTCTACACCAGCCGGCTCAACCGTGCGATCGAGGCCGGCAAGCTGATCTCCGGCCGCGAGGTCAAGCCGGTCGACGCGTTGACGGACAGCAGCAACGCCAGCGCATCGGGAATGGCAAACCCCACCGGCGCCAATGCAAAGGCCGGGCAGGCCGTGCGCCAGCTCGTCGACGCGCCGCCGAAGGCAGGCAGCAACAATTTCCTGGTCACCCACAAGACGAACATCGCCGATGCCTTCGGGAAGGAGGCCGGCGACGTCGGGGAAGGCGAGGCCTTCGTTTACAAGGCCGGCAGCTCGGGCCCCGCCACCTTTGCCGGACGCCTCAAGCCTGCAGATTGGAGCGCCAAAGCCGGCAAGTGAAGCGCCCACATTCGACCCTGATCGCTGGCGTGATGGAGGGGCCGGATTTCCCCGGCCTCTCGACGAGCCGGCTCACGTGGAGGGTATCCGGCCAACGTCTGCGCAAACCGAGATTTGCCGAGACATTGCCGAAACGCCGCAGACAGATTGACCTTGTGCGACTTGCCCCCGCACGATCGACTTGTGATACCCACGTCTTGCGAGTTCCGACTGAAAGGCTGGCGAACACGTGAGAACATCGGAAGACCGCTCATTTCTCGTATTGCTTGCCGTGGTCACGCTAGCATTTGGCTGGGTGCTCTGGCCTTTCTCCGGAGCATTGCTGTGGGCCACGCTGCTGGCCATCATCTTCGCCCCGCTCTATCGACGCTTCCTGGAAACCCTCCCGGGAAAGCGCAACCTTGTCGCATTCTCCACCGTCGTCATCGTGGTGGTGATCGTCTTGATCCCTGTCGCGATCGTCATCGCTTCGCTCATCGACCAGGGAGGGGAGCTGTATCAGCGCGTTCAGTCGGGGGAGATCAGCTTTGCACATCCGCTTCAGCAGCTGAAATCCGCGCTGCCCGACTGGGCTGGTCCCATGGCGGATCGGCTCGCCAGCATCGATTTTTCGGCCCTGAAGGAACGCCTGTCTGGTCTGCTCGTCCCGGCCGGCCAGCAGCTGGCCGGGCACGCGATCAACATCGGTCAGTTGACCCTCGAATTCGTCGCAAGCTTGCTCGTGATGTTGTACCTGCTGTTTTTTCTGCTGCGCGACGGTGACGAGCTGAACGCACGCATCCGCGACGCCCTGCCGCTGCGTGCGAGCCACAGCGCCGAGATTCTGCATGCGTTCACCCTGGCGGTTCGCGGGACCATCAAGGGAATCATCCTCGTTGCCCTGATTCAGGGCGCGCTTGGCGGGGTGATCTTCTGGCTGCTCGGACTGACGGCGCCGCTGCTGGCGGGCGCGCTGATGGCGCTGCTCTCGCTTCTGCCCGTGCTCGGCTCCGCGCTGGTATGGCTTCCGGCCGGGCTCTATCTGCTCGTGGCAGGCTCGGTCACGAAGGGAATCATCCTGCTCGCTTTCGGCACCTTCGTGATCGGCCTCGCGGACAACTTTCTCCGCCCCATCCTGGTAGGACAGTCGATCCGGATGCCGAGCTATATTGTGTTGCTCGCCACCCTGGGCGGCCTTGCGGCTTTCGGAGGAAACGGCTTCGTCATCGGCCCACTCGTCGCGGCTATGTTCCTGACGGCCTGGCAGGTCTTCGTCCGCTCGAAAGAGCAACAGGAGGTCCGGAAATGACCTGCTACGCGGCGCAAGCTATGAAGCGCGGTGCGGAGAGCTTGTCGGGCGGCCCCGGGGTGCCCTTGAAGATGGTGTCGGTCTTTGCCGCACGCTTGCAATGCGGACATACGAAGAGATGCGCAATGACCGGAACCGGCTCGTCCGCGAGCAGTTCCGAGCGGTACCACCTCATCTCGACATGGCAATCCGGGCAGGTCGGTGCTTCGAGCTGTTCCGCAGCACTTCTGAGACGATCAACCATCGAGCCCTCGCGTTTTCGAAGGTCATAGTCCAATACCTCTTGCCGGTCTGCAACAAAAGACACGCTGCACGAACGCGCAGGATCCGCCGACCGCCGCGACTACAGTCGCCTGAGCGCCACGTTCTCCACGGTGTGGTCGGCGCCCTTCTTCAGGATCAGCGTCGCGCGAGGGCGGGTCGGCAGGATATTGTCCTCGAGATTGGCGAGGTTGGTGCGCTCCCAGATCGCGATCGCGGTGGCAGTGGCTTCCTCGTCCGACAGCAGCGCGTAGCGGTTGAAGTAGGACTTTGGATTGGTGAATGCGGTGTCGCGCAGCGCCAGGAAGCGCTTGATGTACCATTGCCGCAACGGGGCTTCGTCGGCGTCGATATAGACCGAGAAATCGAAGAAGTCGGAGACCACAGGCACCGCCTTGCCATCGCGCGGCAGCTTGCCGGTCTGCAGCACGTTGACGCCCTCGACGATCAGGATATCGGGCTGGTCGATCTCGGCCCACTGGTTCGGCACGATGTCGTAGGTCAGATGCGAATAGACCGGTGCACGCACATGGCGGCGGCCGGACTTGATATCGGAGAGGAAGCTGAGCAGCAGCGGCAGGTCGTAGCTTTCCGGAAAGCCCTTCTTCTGCATGATGCCCTGCCGGTCGAGCACGGCGTTCGGATAGAGGAATCCGTCGGTGGTGATGAGTTCAACCTTCGGGCGCGGCGACCAGCGCGCCAGCAGGGCCTGGAGCACGCGGGCCGTGGTGGATTTTCCGACCGCGACAGAGCCGGCGACGCCGATGATGTAGGGCACCTTGCGGTCGCGGATGTTGAGGAACTGGCGCTCCGCATAATACAGGCGCTGCATCGCATCGACATAGATCGAGAGCAGGCGCGACAACGGAAGATAAATGTCCTCGACTTCCTTGAGATCGAGGCGATCGTGCAGCGAGCGCAGCCGGTCGAACTCGCCCGGCTCCAGTGTCATCGGCGTATCGTCGCGCAGACGCGCCCACTCCTCGCGCGAATAGATGCGGTACGGATTATACTGCTGCTCGGGTGCGCGGATGTCCATAACGCGACCTTTCCCTTGGGGCTTATCCCTTGGGGCTTATACTAGCCCTTACGCGACGCTTTCTCTTCCAGCCCTGACATATTCGTACGCTTGTCGAGTGCCGCTTCCACCTCTTCCAGCTTTACGCCGCGGGCCTTCAGCAAGACAAGGAAGTGATAGAGCAGGTCGGCACTCTCGGCGATCAGATGCGCGCGATCGTTTTCGACTGCTGCGATTACGGTTTCGACTGCTTCCTCACCGAACTTCTTGGCGCAATGCTCTGCGCCCTTGTCGAGGAGCTTGCGGGTATAGGACGCTTCGCCGCCGGCCGCCGCGCGGGCGTCGATGGTCTCGGCCAGATCGTGGATCGTGAAACGCGGCATCGGAATTACTCGGAAACACGCTTGGCAACACACTTGGCCACGGAGGCCATTCCCCGCTACCTCATGTAGCACTTTTACGAACGGGAGTCGTCAGGCATCGAGGCGCATGGCCAGTCCGCGCCGGGCCATGTGCTCCTTGGCTTCGCGGATGGTGAATTCCCCGAAATGGAAGATCGAGGCGGCCAGCACGGCCGTGGCGTGGCCGTCGCGGATACCGTCGACGAGGTGGTCGAGATTGCCGACGCCGCCTGAGGCGATCACGGGCACGGCAACGCTGTCGGCGATCGCCCGGGTCAGCGGGATGTCGAAGCCCTGCCTCGTGCCGTCGCGATCCATCGAGGTCAGCAGGATCTCACCGGCGCCGAGCGAGACCACTTCCTGGGCATATTCGATGGCGTCGATGCCGGTCGAATTGCGACCGCCATGGGTGAAGATCTCCCAACGGTCGCCGCCGGGGCGCTTGACGCGCTTGGCATCGATCGCAACCACGACGCATTGCTCGCCGAATTTCTCGGCCGCTTCCTTGACGAACTCGCGCCGGGATACTGCGGCGCTGTTGATCGAGACCTTGTCGGCGCCGGCGCGCAGCAGCGTCTTGATGTCGTTGACCTCACGCACGCCGCCGCCGACGGTCACAGGCATGAAGCAGGCCTCCGCCGTGCGCCGGACCACGTCCAGCATGATGCCACGATTCTCATGGGTCGCGGTGATGTCGAGGAAGGTGAGTTCGTCTGCGCCGGCGGCGTCATAGGCGATCGCGGCTTCGACGGGGTCGCCGGCATCTCTGAGATCAACGAAGTTGACGCCCTTGACGACCCGTCCGTCCTTGACGTCGAGGCAGGGGATCACGCGCACCTTGAACATGTGTCAGCTCCCAGGCGCGCGCGCGTTGCGGATCAAGGTGAGGGCGGCGGCGGGATCGAGCCGGCCGTCATAGAGCGCGCGGCCGGCAATCGCGCCGGCGAGCTTTTTCGCGCGCGGTGTCAGCATGGCTTTCACATCTTCGATCGAGGCGAGGCCGCCTGAGGCGATCACGGGAATCGAGATGGCGTCGGCCAGCGCGATGGTCGCATCGAGGTTCAGGCCCTTGAGCAGGCCGTCGCGCGCGATGTCGGTGAAGATGATGGCGGCAACGCCGGCATCCTCGAAGCGCTTTGCGATCTCCAGCACCGTGACCTGCGAGGTCTCGGCCCAGCCTTCGACCGCGACCTTGCCGTCGCGGGCGTCGAGCCCGACCGCGACGCGGCCGGGGAATTTTTTCGCCGCAGCCTTCACCAGCTCCGGATCGCGCACCGCAGCGGTGCCGATGATGACGCGGGTGATGCCCTTGTCGAGCCAGGCTTCAACGGTCGCGAGATCGCGAATGCCGCCACCGAGCTGCACCGGAATCTTGACCGTCTTCAGCATCGCCTCGACGGCCTCGGCATTCACCGGCTTGCCGGCAAAGGCGCCATCGAGATCGACGACATGGAGATACTCAAAGCCCTGCTCGACGAAGCTCTGCGCCTGCGCCGCCGGATTGAGGTTGAACACCGTCGCGCGCGCCATGTCGCCTTGCTCGAGCCGCACGCATTGGCCGTTCTTGAGGTCGATCGCAGGGAAGAGGATCACGGTTTCCATCGCAAAAAGTTCGAGATCAGAGCGAGGCCAAAACGCTGGCTCTTCTCGGGGTGGAATTGGGTGCCGATCGCGGTGTCCTTGCCGACGATCGCGGTGACAGGCCCGCCGTAATCGGCGCGCGCGAGCACGTCCGCCTCGTTGGCGGCATTGAGGTGGTAGGAGTGCACGAAATAAGCGTGCTGGCCTTTCGGGCCGAGCGGCAGCCTGTTCAGCACCGGATGTTCCTGCAGTACGTCGAGCGTGTTCCAGCCCATGTGCGGGATCTTCAGGCTCTCGTCGCGCGGCGTGATCTTCTCGACGTCGCCGCCGATCCAGTTCAGGCCATCGGTCGTGACGTGCTCCTTGCCGCGGGTCGCCATCAGCTGCATGCCGACGCAGATGCCGAAGAACGGCCGCGCCTTGACCCGCACCGCTTCGGTGATCGCCTCGACCATGCCATTGACGGCATCGAGCCCGCGCCGGCAATCGGCGAAGGCGCCGACGCCCGGCAGCACCAGACGGTCAGCCTCGTAGGCCTGATCGGGATCGCTGGTGACGAAAACCTTTTGCGGATTTTCGAGGCTGCGCGCGGCGCGCTCGAACGCCTTGGCGGCGGAATGCAGATTGCCGGAACCGTAATCGATGATGGCGACGCTCATCTTGACCCACCCGGTTCTGGAAACAACCCGATGATGCCGCCGGCCGGAATCGGCGGCGGATTCGAGAATGGCTGACCCGGCACGCTGCGGGTCGGCGGCGGGCCGCCGCGATCGACGGCCCATTGATCGTTGACGATGCCGTGCTGCTTCTGGCTCCAGCGCTCGAAGAAGCGACGCTCGGCGGTGTCCTCGTCATCGCCAACCACCACGTCGAGCTGTCGCCATTTGCCGCGCGACAGCGTCCAGCGGCGCAGGCTCGAGGCCTCGAAACCCATCAGCAGCGCGACGATGAGATCGGCGAAGAAGATCGAGCCCCGTCCGACGCCGAGGCTCGACAATCCGGCGTTGAACGCTGCGACGAAAACCACCCAGCCGATCAGCGCCAGCCACAGCCGATTCCACAGCAGCCAGAACGGACCGAGGATCATCGCCCAGAAATGGAATCCGTCGCGCACGAACACGAACTTGTCGGTCGCGCGCAGATCGGCTCCGGCAGGGGAGGGAGCATGAACTGTGTAGACAGGCATGGTGATGCCCCGTTCCTAGGAATTCAGTGATGCCGCAAGCGGCGCGCAGCCGCTGGCCGAAAGACGTTAGCCGCCGAGCGAGCCCTTGGTGGACGGGATTTCTCCCGCCGCTTTCGGATCGATCGCGACCGCTGTGCGCAGCGCCCGCGCCAGGCCCTTGAAGCAGGACTCGGCGATATGGTGGCTGTTATCGCCATATAGGGTCTCGACGTGGAGAGTCACGCCGGCATTCATGGCGAAGGCCTGGAACCACTCGCGCACCAGCTCGGTGTCGAACTCGCCGATCTTGTCGCGGGGGAAGTCGGCCTTGAACACCAGGAAAGGGCGGCCCGAGATGTCGATGACCACACGCGAGAGCGTCTCGTCCATCGGCATGTGCACGCCGGCATAGCGGGTGATGCCCGCCATGTTGCCGAGCGCCTGCTTGACCGCCTGGCCGAGCGCGATGCCGGTGTCTTCGGTGGTATGGTGGTAATCAATGTGCAGATCGCCCACCGCCTTGACCGTGAGGTCGATGCGGGAATGGCGGGCGAGGAGATCGAGCATATGGTCGAAAAAGCCGATGCCGGTCGCGATATTGGCCACGCCGGTGCCATCGAGGTTCACGGAGACCTCGATGTCGGTTTCCTTGGTCTTGCGCTTGATCGTCGCGGTGCGCATTGAAACTAGCTCTCATCCTGGCTCGGGGGCCGAAAACGCCGGTCTTTTAACAGCCAAATGACGCCTTCGCTACCGCGGGATCGCCTTGGCAGGCCGGCACTTCCACCTATGGTGAGCAAATTGGGGCCGGAGCGGCCCGTTGTGCCCTGGTTGTCCCCTTGCCCCCGACCGCCTAAATCAGGCCGGACAACGAGGTACTTCATGCAGGATTCCCAGAACAGCTCGCCGGGCTGGCACGGCACCACGATTTTGACGGTGCGCAAGGGCGGCAAAGTGGTGGTCGGCGGCGATGGCCAGGTCTCGATCGGCCAGACCGTGATCAAGTCCAACGCTAAAAAGGTCCGCAAGCTCGGCAAGGGCGATGTGATCGGCGGCTTTGCCGGCGCGACCGCCGACGCCTTCACGCTGTTTGAGCGGTTGGAAGCCAAACTCGAGCAATATCCGGGGCAGCTGACCCGGGCCGCGGTCGAGCTGGCCAAGGACTGGCGCACCGACCGTTATTTGCGGCGGCTGGAGGCCATGATGATCGTGGCCGACAAGGACGTCTCCCTGGTGCTGACAGGCACCGGCGACGTGCTCGAACCCGAGGCCGGCGTGATGGCGATCGGCTCCGGCGGCAATTACGCGCTGGCGGCGGCACGGGCCCTGCTCGACACCGACAAGGACGCCGAGACCATCGTCCGCCGCTCCCTCGACATCGCCGCTGACATCTGCGTCTACACCAACCGGAATTTGACGATCGAGAGCCTGGCAGCGGGATAGGCCATGGCGCCCGCCCACACCTTCCGCCCGATGGCCGAGGCCGATCTGCCGATGATCCGGCGCTGGCTGGACGCGCCGCATGTCGCCGAATGGTGGCATGATCCGGAGACGCTCGAGTTCGTCAGCGGCGACCTCGAGCATCCTGACTTGGCGCAGTTCATCGTCAGCCTTGACGGTCGGTCTTTCGCCTATCTGCAGTGCTACCAGATCGGCGATTGGCATGTCAGCTTCGGCTCGCAGCCCGTGGGCACCCGCGGCCTCGATCAATTCATCGGCGAGGCCGACATGGTCGGATGCGGCCACGGCTCGGCTTTCATTCGCGCTTTCATCGATCAGCTCTTTGCCCGCGGCGTGCCGCGCATCGTGATCGACCCCAACCCCGCCAATCCGCGCGCAATTCGTGCCTATGAGAAAGCTGGATTCGTGCCGCAGCACGAGATCGTTACGCCCGATGGTCCCGCACTCCTGATGATCCGAGACCCATGACGCTTGCCGCGACTTCCACCGCCAAGACGGCGTTCCCGCCGCTCGCCTGGGCCGGCATCGCGCTGTTGCTGCTGGCGCTGCAGGCTGCGATCCTGTTCGGCATGGGGCGGGTGCCGATCTGCACCTGCGGCTATGTCAAGCTGTGGCACGGCGTGGTGAACAGCTCGGAGAACTCCCAGCACATCGCCGACTGGTACACCTTTTCCCATGTTCTGCACGGCTTCCTGTTCTATGGCCTGACCTGGCTGCTGTTCGCGCGATTGCCGTTGCTGTCTCTATCCTGGCCGGCTCGACTGATCATCGCCATGCTGATCGAAGGCGCCTGGGAGATCGTCGAGAACTCGCCCTTCATCATCGAGCGCTACCGCGCCGGCACGATCTCGCTGGATTATTTCGGCGACAGCATCGTCAATTCGGTCTCCGACAATCTGGCCATGATGCTCGGGTTCCTCGTCGCGCGCGTTCTGCCCGTATCAGCGACGATCCTGATCGGCCTCGCCTTCGAGATCATGCTGGCGCTGCACATTCGCGACAATCTGACGCTCAATATCCTGATGCTGATCCATCCGATCGAGGCGGTGAAGCAATGGCAATCCGGCCCGCCCATCATCTGACCTAAAAAGCGACTTGTCCTTGACCGCCTCCCGCCCTAGCTAGACAGACATGACAGACTTCTCTCCCCGTGAAATCGTTTCCGAACTCGACCGTTTCATCGTCGGCCAAGCCGACGCCAAGCGCGCCGTCTCGATCGCGCTGCGCAACCGCTGGCGCCGGCAGCAGCTCGAAGGCTCGCTGCGCGAAGAGGTGCTGCCAAAGAACATCCTGATGATCGGCCCCACCGGCGTCGGCAAGACGGAAATCGCGCGGCGGCTCGCCAAGCTCGCGAATGCGCCGTTCCTGAAGGTGGAAGCGACCAAATTCACCGAGGTCGGTTATGTCGGCCGCGACGTCGAGCAGATCGTGCGCGATCTCGTCGAGGTCGCAATCGCCCAGGTCCGCGAGAAGAAGCGCAAGGACGTGCACGCCCGCGCGCAGCTCGCCGCCGAGGAGCGCGTGCTCGATGCGCTGGTCGGCGCCAATGCCAGCGCGGCGACGCGTGAATCCTTCCGCAAGAAGCTGCGTGCCGGCGAGCTCAACGACAAGGAAATCGAGATCGAGACGCAAGGCGGCGGCAGCGGCATGCCGATGTTCGAGATCCCGGGCATGCCGGGCGCGCAGATGGGCGCGATCTCGATCGGCGACATCTTCGGCAAGTTAGGGGGCCGCAGCAAGACGCGGCGGCTGACGGTCGAAGGCTCGCACGAGATCCTCGTCAACGAGGAGTCCGACAAGCTGCTGGACACCGATCAGCTGACGCTGGAGGCGATCAACGCGGTCGAGAACAACGGCATCGTGTTTCTCGACGAGATCGACAAGATCTGCGCGCGCGAGGGCCGTGCCGCCGGCGACGTCTCGCGCGAGGGCGTGCAGCGCGATCTGTTGCCCTTGATCGAGGGCACCACGGTCTCGACCAAGCACGGCGCGGTCAAGACCGACCACATCCTGTTCATCGCCTCCGGCGCCTTCCACGTCGCAAAGCCGTCGGACCTGCTGCCGGAATTGCAGGGCCGCCTGCCGATCCGCGTCGAATTGCAGGCGCTGACCCGCGACGACATGCGCCGCATCCTGACCGAGCCCGAGGCCTCGCTGATCAAGCAATATGTCGCCTTGATGCAGACCGAGGGCGTGACGCTCGACATCACCGACGGCGCCATCGACGCGCTCGCCGACGTCGCGGTCGCCGTCAATTCCACCGTCGAGAACATCGGCGCGCGGCGGCTGCAGACCGTGATGGAGCGGGTGCTGGACGAGATCTCCTTCACCGCCCCCGACCGCAGCGGCGAGACCGTCAAGGTGGATGCGGATTTCGTGCAGAAGCACGTGGGTGATCTCGCCAAGAACGCCGATCTGAGCCGGTTCATTTTGTAATTTTGGCCTGGCACGCTATCAATCGGTTGTCGTCCCTGCGAAAGCAGGGACCCATAACCACCAGCGGACCTTGTTGAAACAGATAGTAGCTCCAGCCCTGCCTCAAATAACCTCCTGTGGTTATGGGTCCCGGGTCGCGCTTCGCTTGCCCGGGACGACGGCGGAGGTCGATCGCGCCAGCCCGGGTGCTGCGTGATCGCTCCGATCCAGAACAATCCCTGGCGACTCCTGCTCGCGATCAACGCGGCGGTCATCGTCGGCGTGTTCATTCACAAGATCCAGCTGCCGCCTTACGTCCCTTACATCCATCTCGTGGTCGACTACCATTTCGGCTTCATCAAGCGCGCGCTGATCGGTGCCACCGTCGCGCTGTTCACGGACAAGGTGCCGGTCTGGTCGGTGTTCGCGATCGGCGGGGTGACGTGGCTGGTGACGCTGGCCCTGTACGCAAGGCTGTTTCAGAAGAGCTTTGGCTTCACCGCGAAAACGCTGCCGCTGTTCGTCTTCATTGCGGGCTCGCCGTTCTTCCTCAAGAACTTCATGCACACGCTCGGCCATTTCGACATCTATGGCTGTGCGCTGGCGCTCGTTCTGCTGCTGATGCCGGCGGGGTCGCTGCTGTTCGTGGCTTTGGCTGCGCTGTTCTCGATCGTTCTCGTGCTGATCCACCACATTCATCTGCTGATGTATGTGCCGACGATCGTCACCATCGTCGTGATCAGGCACTATCTCGCCTGCGGGCTCAATCGCGGCAATATCGCCTTCGGCATCGTCGCCCTGATCATTGTCGCGGCGCTGTTCTTTGCGGCACAATTTTTGGGAACGATGCCGATCCCCGAAGCGGATTTCGTCGCCTATCTGAAGAGCCGGATGGCCGATCCCTCGCGAGCCGATCTGCTGCAATTCGCCTACATCTGGTACCAGCCGCTGCCCAAGGAGGTCTCGGACACCTGGGGGCGCCTGCCGCACAACGTCCTCGGCGTACCCGTGTTCGCGCTGCTGATCTGGCTGCACACGCCGCTGTGGCGTTTCTTTTCGAAGCTCATCGGCGCGCTCGCAAGCGAGACGCACCGCCGCCTCGTGCTCGCGGCACTGATCGGAATCAGCCTCGCCTATCTCGTGATGTTTGCGATGGTGTTCGACTATTCGCGCTGGATCTCGAACTGGGCGGTCTGCATGTTCCTGCTCCTGCATGCCGTGAAGATGCTGCCGGCCGCGCAGGAGACAGCGCTGATCCCGACGGAGGATCAGAAAACGAATATCTTCGGCCTGATCCTCACGCTGATCCCGCGCGTTGGAATCATCCGGCCGTTTTAGAGCACTGGTTGAAGTCTAATCGAGTATGGCCAACAGCGATGCTCTCTCCGTTCCCTCCCCCCTTGTGGGGGAGGGAACGCACTTTCGCCGGAGCGCGTGTCGAGTCTCATCGTTTCAGGTCTTAAAACCTCGCCCGCCTGATCCGCACATACAGCGCGCCCTCGCCGCCATGGCCGATATGCGCCGTCTCGAAGCCGACGACGAAGGCGCGGAATTCCGGCAGGCTCAGCCATTCCGGCACCAGGCGGCGCAGCACGCCGCTTTCGCCGCCGCTGCGGCCCTTGCCGGTGATGACGAGGACGAAGGTCAGGCCGTCGTGATGGGCGCGGTGCAGGAAGCCGGTCAGGGCGCGATGCGCGCGCGTCTGGGTCATGCCGTGCAGATCGAGCCGCGCCTCGATCTCGCTGCGGCCGCGCGACAGCTTTGTGCGCTCGCGCTTGCCGAGCGGCGCCAAGGGCGGGACGGCCGGTTTTGCGGCGCGCGGCGCCGGTGCAGCGGCGACCGGCCGTGGCGATGACGCAGGCCGCGTGACGGGTGCTGCGGGCAAAGGCTCGGTGCGCGGAGCGGCATGCGCCTTCGCCGCGCGGTGCTTCCTCAGCGGCTTGACCTGTTTGGCAACGACTTCCCACAGCTCGCGCTCCTCCTCGCTCAGCGCGCGGCGGCGCGGCGAGGGGCGAGGCTCCAGCACGGGCGGACGGGACGATCGCTTCATTGCTGCCGATGGGGCCGTTTCTTCACTGGCCGCTGGGGTTCGGAAGCGGGCTCGATCACGGGACGCGGCGCCGGCAGCGGGACTGGACCCGCGATGGCGACGGTGTCGCTCTTGGTTTCCGCGGGGCCGGCGGCAGCGGCCGGCTTCGCCGTCCCCTTCCCGGGGTCGGTTTGCGGAAACAGCTTGGCGATCTTCTCCGAGGGGCGCGGATCAGGCAGCGGCAGCCGGGCGCCGCGTGCCGAGGGATCGAGGCCCTTCGGCACCAGCATCACGAAATGCATGGGATGGCGCAGTCGCCCCGAGATGCGGCCGGCCTCCTGGCCTGCGCCGAAAAACAGATCGGCGCGCGCAGGGCCAATGATGGCCGAGCCGGTATCCTGCGCGATCATCAGCCGATGGAACGGTGTCTTCGAGCGTTCGGACTCGATCGGCAGCTCGCCCTCAATGAAGAACGGCGTGCCGTAGACATGCAGCGCCTTGTCCACCGCGATCGAGCGTCCCGCCGTCAGCGGGATACCCTGCGCGCCCACCGCCTCATCCTTGTCGGAGAGGTTGACCTCTCGGAAGAAAATATAGGCGCGGTTCTGGCGGCGCAGATCCTTGGCACCGTCAGGATTTTGCGCCATCCACTCCCTGATCTTCTGCATCGACATCTCTTCCTTCGGAATGATGCCGCGCTCGATCAGGACGCGCCCGACGGCAGTGTAGGGATAGCCGTTATAGGCGTCGTAATTCAGCCGGACCGTGCCGCCGTCGTCGAACTTGATCCGCGCCGAGCCCTGGATCTGCGCGAACAGCAGATCGGTCGGATCCTTCAGCCAGGCGATCTCCAGCCCGCGGCCGGCGATCTTGCCGTCCTCGATCTCGCCGCGGTCGTAATAGGGCACCAGCTTGCGGCGGCCGATCTTGCGATAGACCGGGCCCTTGTTGGGCAGGCTGACCGAATCCTGCTTGTAGCCGCGCACGAACAGATTCGAGGGACGCCGGTAGACCGGAACGTTGTAGACGTCGGTCTGCGTGCGCGATCCCTCCAGCACCGGCTCGTAATAGCCGGTGACGAAACCGTCGGGCTCGCCGAGGCGGGAGATCCGCAGCGGCGCGAAATTCTCCTCGAAGAAGGTCTTTGCTTTGGCGTCGTCGATGAGATCGAGCGATTTCGCCGCCCGGCAAGGTTCGCTCAGCGAACCTCCCAAGGCTTTCGGCTCGGCCGCGCCGGTTTGTGCATTGATCGGCTTGCAGCTGGCGCGGAACGTCTTGTACGCCGCGAGATGATTGTCATCGCTCCAGCCCTTCACGTCCGCCCAGGCCAGCGGCAGATATTGCGCGCCCGGAATTTCGAACGGCAGCGGGAGCTGCGGATAGGGCAAGGCCCGCGGCGGAGCCGCAGGCAATTGCGGGGGATGATGGTGATGGCTGCGATAGTGGCGCCGCGCGGCCTCGGCGCCGAGCGAAAACGACGACAGCACGACGACACCTGCGCAAAGCGCCGTCGCGCCGGTCTTCAGATAGACCTTAATTCGCGCTTCCGGTGCCAACCAGCTTCCAGTTCGGATCGCGAGAGGTGACGTCGCGGGCGAAAGTCCAGATGTCGGTGATGTCGGCGACCGTGTCGGCGCTGCCGTCGACGATATTGCCGGCCTTGTCTCGGGTGGCCGAGATCATCTGCGAGACGAAGCGAATCGTGAGCTGGGCGGTACGGTCGCGCAGCTCGGCGCCGACGAGTTCGGCCTTGTCGATCGAGACGAAGCGGGTCTCGGTCTTCTGCTCGTTCTTCTCGCGTTCCTTGATCGCGGCCTCGAAGCTGTCATAGACGTCCGAGGACAACAGGTCGCGCAGCGCGCGGCGGTCGCCATTGGCAAAGGCCAGCACGATCATCTCGTAGGCACCGCGGGCGCCCGAGATGAAATGGCGCGGGTCGAACGTGGCATCCTTGTTGACGATGGCATCCAGGCCCTGCGCAAGCGCGGTGCCCGGCTCGGTCAGGCCCTTCCAGCGATCGGAGGGCGGGGTCGGCTCGGCCGTCGGCGCCAGCGGGGCCTGGTCGATCACCTTGCCCGGCATGGTCACGACGTTGTTGTCCTGGGCACCCCCGAGCGCATTGCGAGCGGCGGTCCGATCGAACGGCGGCCGCTCGTTGCCGGTACGCTGCCCGAGCACGCTGCGCAGCCGCAGAAAGATGAAGACCGCCAGCGCCAGGAAGATGATGGTGTAGATGTCCACGTCGGATTCGCTTTCTGGTCTTTGCTCTGGGTCTTCGCTTTGGGGTCGTCGCCGGGAAAATCAATCCGGCCAGTAGACCGTTCCATACGGGAACGGCAAGTCTACATCACCATTTTAGGTCCACGTCAGGTCCGTGGGATGTAGGCACGAAATCTTGCCCGGCCAATGGCGCCTTTTGGCACAGCACCGAGTGTAGCGCGTTTTATGCTTAAGGGGAAACCCGATCCTGCCCGGAAATCGCGCATCTTCAATCATTTAAGGCGCAGTTTTGCGGAAAAGGCGGGATGAACGCGGCGGTTGCGACGCGGCCGGAATCCGCCTCCGGGACCGTTCGTCCTTGTGGAATGAGGCGGCCCTATGTTAGCCAACCGCCGCGAAATTCAGCCCAAATCGGGTAAGGAGAGACTCTCATGACCAATGGTAACGGCACCCCTCCCGAGGCGGCCCAGGCTCCCCAGCTCAACGTGCTGGCGCAATATACCAAGGACCTTTCGTTCGAAAATCCGAACGCGCCCAGCTCGCTCCAGCAGCAGAGCCAGCCTCCCCAGATCAACATCCAGATCAATGTCAGCGCCAACAATCTCAGCGAACAGGAGTTCGAGGTGACGTTGTCGGTCGAAGGCAAGGCCGAGACCGCGGGCAAGATCATGTTCTCGTTCGAGCTCGCCTATGCCGGCGTGTTCCGCATCGCCAACGTGCCGAAGGAGAATCTGCATCCGCTGGTCATGATCGAGTGCCCGCGCCTGCTGTTCCCGTTCGCCCGCGAGATCATCGCGACCGCGGTGCGCGACGGCGGGTTCCCGCCCCTGATGCTGGATCCGGTCGACTTCGTCGGTCTCTACCGCCAGAACATGGAGCGGCAAATGGCCGCTCAGCCGAGCGGCCAGGCCTAACCAGCCGGAGGAGCTGGAGCGGGCAAAAACTCGTTCCAGATCGCCTTGTCGCCGAGCGTTGCGATGAAGGCCTTGTGGGCCTCACGCTCGGCATCGGAAACCCGCGGCGCGAGCGGCACCAGCCGCTGCCGCCGCGGCGCATCGCCAGCCGCATTGACCCGAATCTCCTGAGCGTCCGACGCCAGAAGCAGCTGCGACTGCCGCGCCCCGACCAGATCGACATAGACCTCGGCCAGCAGCTCGGCATCCAGCAGCGCGCCGTGCTTGGTGCGGTGTGAATTGTCGATCGCATAGCGCGAGCAGAGGTCATCGAGCCGGTTGGACACGCCGGGATGCTTGCGCCGCGCCAGCAGCAGCGTATCGACCAGCCGTTCGCGCGGGATCGCCGCGCGCTTGATCTTGTCGAGCTCGGCATTGATGAAGCCGATGTCGAACGAGGCGTTGTGGATCACCAGCGGCGCATCGCCGATGAACTCCAGAAACGCATCGACGACCTCGTGGAACAGCGGCTTGGTCGACAGAAATTCGGCCGACAAACCATGCACCGCAAAAGCTTCCGCCGGCATGTCCCGTTCGGGATTGATATAGACGTGATACGTCTGCCCCGTCGGCATGCGGTTGAGCATCTCGACGCAGCCGATTTCGACCAGACGATCGCCGCGCAGCGGATCAAGGCCGGTGGTTTCGGTGTCGAGAACGATTTCGCGCATGTCTTGAGATCAGTAGCTTGAGAGCAGCGTCTTGAGAACCGTGTGAGGAGACGGCGAATCAGGCTCGCCGCTGCGGCATCTTAACGACCTCGGCCAGGATGTGGGCGATTTGCGCGCGCACCGGGTCAAGTCCGTGTGACGTATCCACCACGAAATCGGCCCGCTTGCGCTTCTCGGCGTCCGGCGTCTGCTTGGCAATGATCGCGTCGAGCTTGGCTTCGTCCATGGTACCGCGCGCCAGCACCCGCTCGCGCTGGAGTTCCGGCGAGGTCGAAACCACGACCACGGCATCGACCCGCTTCTCGCCACCGGTCTCGAACAGCAGCGGGATGTCCAGCACCACGACCGGCGCCTTGGCGGCTTCCGCCTCGGCAAAAAACTTTTGCCGGGAGGCGCCGAGCATCGGATGGACGATTTGCTCGAGCTGCTTGATGGCCGCGGGGTCGTGCACGACGCGCGCCGACAGTTTTGGCCGGTCCACCTTGCCGTTCACAGTGGTGCCGGGAAAGGCGGCCTCGATGGCGGGCGCCGCTTCGCCTTCATAAAGCTGATGCACGGCGGCATCGGCGTCGTAGACGGGCACGCCGGCCTCCGCGAACAGTTTCGCAGTGGTGGATTTCCCCATCCCGATCGAGCCGGTCAGTCCCAGGATCCGCATCGGCGCTCAGCCCTGTCTGTCATTCACACCGCAACTAGCCGTTCGCGTCGCAGGAACGCAAGCAGCGGCAGCAGCGGCAGGCCGAGAATGGTGAAATGATCGCCCTCGATCCGCTCGAACAGATGGATGCCCAGGCTTTCAAGCTGATAGGCCCCGACGCTGGTGGTGACGGCGTCGCCGGCAGCGTCCAGATAGGCTGAAAGCTCGTCCTCGGTCATTTCGCGCATGGTCATATGTGCGACCGCGACGTCTTCGAAAACAATCTTGCTGTCATGCGCCACGGCCACGGCGGAATTCAGCTCATGGCTGTTGCCGGCGAGATCGCGCAATTGCGCCAATGCCTGCGGACGGCCTGCGGGCTTGTTGAAAAGACGGTTGCCAAGAGCCAGTGTCTGATCGGCCCCGATCACGTAGCTTCCGGGATGATTGGCCGAGATCGCCTTGGCCTTTTCGCGCGCCAGCAGCAGTGCGATCTCGCGCGGATTTGAAAGCGCCGAAGCTAATTGAATACCGCGCTCGTCGATATCGGCGGTAATAGCCTTGAACTCCAGCCCGGCATTGGCCAGCAGCATTTTTCGGGCACTGCTCTGCGAGGCCAGAATCAACGGATGTTTGCCGAGCCACAGACCCATCGCGAAAGCTATCCGGAAGGCCGGTTGCGCTGGCGATCGCTGTAGAGCTTCATGATCGCCGCCGCGGTTTCCTCGATCGAGCGTCGCGTGACATCCAGCAGCGGCCAATCATGCTTGGCACTGAGCTTGCGCGCAAACGCAACTTCCTCGGTGACCGACTGCCTGTCGGTATAGGTGTCGTTGCCGGAGTCGGTCCCCATCGAAAGCAGGCGATTCTGACGGATCTGGATCAGGCGTTCCGGCGTCGCGTGCAGGCTGACGACCAGCGGCCGCGTCAGCGTCTCCAGTTGCGAAGGCACCGGAATGCCGGGAACCAGCGGCACGTTGGCGGTGCGGATGCCGCGATTGGCCAGATAAATCGACGTCGGCGTCTTGGAAGTGCGGGACACACCAACCAGCACCACGTCGGCATCGTCGAGACCTTCGACATGCTGACCATCGTCATGGATCATGGTGTAGTTCAGCGCATCGATGCGCTTGAAATATTCCGCGTTGAGGACGTGCTGGGCGCCGACGCGGCCGGTGGTCGCAGCCCCGAGATAGGCTTCGAACAGCTGCATCACCGGGCCGATAATCGACAGGCTCGGAACATTGATCTCCTTGCACTTGTCCTCGAGCCTGGAGACCAGATCCTTCTCCAGCAGCGTGAACAGCACGATCCCCGGCGCTTCCTCGATCTCGTCGAGCACGCGGTCGAGCTGCTTCTGGCTGCGCACCAGCGGATAGACATGCTCGACCGGGGTGACGTTGGCGTATTGGGCCGCAACCGCGCGTGCCACGGTGATCAGCGTCTCGCCGGTGGAGTCGGACACGAGGTGCAGATGGAAATAATTGTTCGAGGTTGGCACAAAATCTCTTTGTATGGAGTCGGTGTGGATTGTGGATTTCTGTGGAGCTTAACCCCTCGGAAAGGGTTGCGCGACACCAGGGGCGGGACAAGTGCCAATTTTCTTCACACCGCTGCCCGTCAGGACAAGTCCGGCGCCCTCGCTGCGGGGAAACGGGATTGCGCGGACAACCCCCTTGATAAGCTGCCGACAGAAAGGCGCAAGCCTTTGAAGCTGGCCGACTTATCGTAAATCGCCGCAGCGATCAGGGATATGTTGATGGATGTGAACAAGCGCGCGTGAACGTGCGGACGGAATTGTGTGAGTCCAATCCACGGTCACATAGACTCAAACCTTAAGAATCTAAGATTCTAGATTTGAGGAAGGCGCTACGGACGGATATGTGTGCAGGCAAGACCTTAACGAGTTCTTACTATCCCCAGCGTTCCCTCGGCTGGCTCAGAAATCCGGACGCAGAAAATGTTTGAAGACGTCTATCTCTGGATCAAGGCGCTGCACGTGATCGCCGTCATCTCCTGGATGGCGGGCATGCTCTATCTGCCGCGGCTGTTCGTTTATCACAGCGAGGCCGAAATCGGCTCGAAGCAGTCGGAAACGTTCAAGGTGATGGAACGTCGGCTGCTCAAGGCCATCATCAACCCGGCCATGATCGTCACCTGGCTCGCCGGGCTCTATCTCGCCTGGTCCGGCCACTGGTTCTCGTTTGGCTGGCTGCACGTAAAACTGGCATTGGTCCTGGCGATGTCCGCGGTCCACGGCTTTTTTTCTCGCTGGCTGAAGGATTTCGCCGCGGACCGACGCCCCCGGACCCAGAAATTCTATAGAATTATCAACGAGGTGCCGACCGTCCTGATGATTCTCATCGTCATCATGGTGATCGTGAAGCCGTTCTAGGCAAGGCGCGCGACGATTAGCTCAGCGCTTCGGCTTGCGGAGAAGGGAGCGATTTTCTATATTATCGATATCCCACCCAACGCAGGCGGATGTGGTTGTGTCTGAGCTTTCCAGAGGCCGGACACCGCATCAGGTTTGAAGCCTCATCGGCACTTAACCTTGCCAGACCTGCGGACCTTATCTTCTCACGTCCGCATTTCAGAGCCTCCTCGCACCCCTCCCAAGGTTACCCCACAGGACCACCCCAATGCGGGAAATTAAACTCGAAGACCTCAAGTCCAAAACGCCGGCCGAGCTCGTCTCGTTCGCGGAGGAGAACGGGGTCGAGAATGCCAGCACCATGCGCAAGCAGGAGCTGCTGTTCGCCATCCTCAAGCAGCTCGCGCTCGCCGAGACCGATATTGTCGGCCAGGGCGTCGTCGAGGTTCTCTCCGACGGCTTCGGCTTCCTCCGCTCGCCCGATGCGAATTATCTGCCGGGCCCGGACGACATCTACGTTTCGCCGTCGCAGATCCGCCGTTTCGGCCTGCGCACCGGCGACACCATCGAAGGCCACATCCGCAGCCCGAAAGAGGGCGAACGCTATTTCGCGCTGCTGAAGGTCAACACGCTCAATTTCGAGGATCCGGAAAAGGCCAAGCACAAGGTCAATTTCGACAACCTCACGCCGCTGTTTCCGAATCAGCGTTTCCGCATGGAGATCGACGATCCGACGCGGAAAGACCTTTCTGCACGCGTGATCGACATCGTCGCGCCGATCGGCAAGGGCCAGCGTGCATTGATCGTCGCGCCGCCGCGCACGGGTAAAACCGTGCTGATGCAGAACATCGCGCACTCGATCACGCACAATCACCCCGAATGCTATCTGATCGTGCTGTTGATCGACGAGCGTCCGGAAGAAGTCACGGACATGCAGCGCTCGGTGAAGGGCGAGGTCGTGTCGTCGACCTTCGACGAACCCGCGGTGCGTCACGTCCAGGTCGCCGAGATGGTGATCGAAAAAGCCAAGCGTCTGGTCGAGCACGGCCGCGACGTCGTGATCCTGCTCGATTCGATCACGCGTTTGGGCCGCGCCTACAACACCGTGGTGCCGTCATCCGGCAAGGTGCTGACCGGCGGTGTCGACGCCAATGCGCTGCAGCGCCCGAAGCGCTTCTTTGGTGCCGCCCGCAACATCGAGGAGGGCGGCTCGCTGACCATCATTGCGACCGCGCTGGTCGATACCGGCAGCCGAATGGACGAAGTCATTTTCGAAGAGTTCAAGGGCACCGGTAACTCGGAACTGATCCTGGATCGCAAGGTCTCGGACAAGCGCACCTTCCCGGCGATCGACATCTCGCGCTCCGGCACCCGCAAGGAGGAGCTCATCACCGATCCGCAGGTGCTCAAGAAGATGTACGTGCTTCGCCGCATCCTCAACCCGATGGGCACGATGGACGCGATCGACTTCCTGCTCGACAAGCTGCGCTCGACCAAGAGCAATTCGGAGTTCTTCGACTCCATGAACACCTGAGCATGGTGCAGCAAGAAATTAGAGGGCGCCTTCGGGCGCCCTTTTTCGTTGTGCGGCTCTGCTGCGGCGTAGATGCAGCATGGAGCTGTGTCGACGCGCAGATCCAGATTTCTCAGAAGATGTTGATATACCTACAGAATGCTTGACATCGGCTGGCGGACCTTTGCCAAACGGCGAGGTTTTTGCAGCGAATTTCCGGGTCTCTATTGCGATGCAACATGATCTTTGCTGCGGCAAAGGCGCAGCAAAACGGACCCGCCGCGGTCCTGGGAGCGGCCCATTTGCCTTTTCGTCGCGAGCCGGACAAATAGGCCATGCATCCGCGAGACCAGACCATCTTTGCGCTCTCGTCCGGCCGGGCGCCGAGTGCGATCGCCGTGGTGCGCGTCTCGGGTCCGCAAGCCGGTCTGGCGCTGACGACCTTGGCGGGGGAGCTG
>NZ_AJQF01000218.1:0-5956 GCF_000261705.1 Bradyrhizobium genomosp. III
TTTCCGGGGCCGGCCAGCGCGACCGGCGAGGACGTCGCCGAATTCCACGTTCATGGCGGCCGGGCCGTGCTCTCGGTACTGTTCGCTGCAATTTCGATAATTCCGAATATGCGAGCGGCCGAGCCGGGCGAGTTCACGCGGCGCGCGTTCGAGAACGGCAAGCTCGATCTCACCGAGGCCGAAGGCCTCGACGATCTCATCCATGCCGACACCGACCGCCAGCGTCGCCAGGCGCTGCGCCAGCTGCAGGGCCTGCTCGGTGACCGCGCGCGCGACTGGCGCGAGCGCATCATCGAGGCCTCGGCGCTGATCGAGGCCGGCATCGATTTTTCCGACGAGGGCGATGTGCCGGCGGAATTGAGGTCGCCGGCGGTGAAAGCGATCAAGACCCTGCACGACGAAATCATAAAAGTCCTTGCGGCACAGGGACATTCTGAACGGCTGCGTGAGGGCCTGGTGGTTGCGATCGCGGGCGAGCCGAATGTCGGCAAGTCGACGCTAATGAATCAGCTCGCGCGCCGCGAGGTCGCGATCGTCTCGCCGCATGCCGGCACCACGCGCGACGTGATCGAGGTGCAGCTCGATCTCGATGGCTATCCCGTCACGGTGATCGACACCGCCGGCATCCGCGAGACCGATGATCCGGTCGAGCAGGAGGGCGTGCGCCGCGCGAGAGCGCGGGCCGAGGACGCCGATCTCGTGCTGTGGCTGGTGGAGGGCGAGCAAGCCGTCAATCCGGATGCGCTGCGTTCCCTTCGGAAATCCGAAGGCGGCGATCGGTCGGAGGGGTCCGTCTGGATCGTCCGTAACAAGATCGATCTCGGGGGCCGGGGTATCAAGTCGAGCGGCGAGTTCGGGATCTCGGCGAGACGGGGTGATGGCATCCCCGAGCTGGTCGATGCGCTGGTGAAATTCGCTTCCGAGTTTTTCGGAACCACCGAGGGCGCGCTGGTGACCCGGGCTCGCCAAAGGGAACTGTTGGTCCGGACGTCGGAGAGCTTGCGCCGGAGTCTGGACCTTGTAGAAGACGGCGAGGAGCTTGCAGCCGAAGAGCTGCGCGCCGCCGCTTACGCCCTGGGCCGGTTGCTGGGCCGGGTGGATGTCGAAGACGTCCTCGGAGCGATCTTCCAAAAGTTTTGTATCGGAAAGTAGATCTAGTTCTTCATTGTAGAACTAGCGCTTGTTCCATTCCTTCTGTTTCACGTGAAACATCCCCCTTTAGGCTTGATATCGATTTGGGAACCCCGTTTCGGAGTCGGGGTGGCGTGAGACGTGATCTGGGCCTCCGGCTCCTTCGCCGCGTTCGAGATCCGGCGTGCGCGCGGTTGTTTCACGTGAAACACCGCTCGGCTGAAGGCCGGGGTCCCGGCGCGAACGGAAGTTCCAGTCTCCGCGAGTGTAAAGGACTGTTACAGCTGCTACGCGTCAGTGCGAGGGAGCACTTGCGACGAAGCGTCCGAGAGGGATTCTGGCTTGCTTCGCTTTGCTCGCAATGCCTGAGCGTGGCGTCCAGCGGATCCAATATCCACCAGCGTCCAAACTGCCCGGGTGGAATGCCGATTTCGTTTCACGTGAAACACGAAACAATTCAATGGCCATTCTACTGTGCATGGGGTTGTTTTCGTGAAATCGCTTTCGGCCCCTGGTCCGTGTTTCACGTGAAACATCGCCTCGCCAGTTTCTACTTCCGGCTTTCCCGACACTGAGCTAGAAGTCCGGACATGCGAACAGAGCGAGAGAGCTTCGACGTCATCGTGATTGGCGGCGGCCACGCCGGCTGTGAAGCCGCGGCTGCGTCTGCCCGGATGGGCGCTGCGACGGCTCTGGTGACGCATCGTTTCGCCACCGTTGGCGCGATGTCCTGCAATCCGGCGATCGGCGGCCTCGGCAAGGGGCATCTGGTTCGCGAAGTCGATGCGCTGGACGGTCTGATGGGGCGCGTGGGCGATGCCGGCGGCATCCAGTTTCGCGTGCTCAATCGTCGAAAAGGTCCCGCCGTCCGCGGTCCTCGGGCCCAAGCCGACCGGAAGCTTTATGCCGCTGCGATGCAGGCCGCGATCCGGGAAACCGAGGGTCTTTCCGTCATCCAAGGCGAGGCTGACGATCTGATCGTGGTCGATAACCGCGTCACCGGACTGCGCCTGGCGGATGGCCGGGAGCTTCGGGCAGGGGCTGTTGTCGTCACCACCGGTACCTTCCTCCGTGGTCTGATCCATCTCGGTGAGAAGAACTGGCCGGCCGGCCGCGTCGGAGAGGCGCCCGCGATGGGTCTTTCCGGCTCCTTCGAGCGCGCCGGCTTCACCCTTGGACGGCTCAAGACCGGCACTCCGCCGCGTCTCGACGGCACCACGATCGACTGGTCGGCGGTCGAAATGCAGCCCGGCGACGAGCCGCCAGAGCCGTTTTCGGTGATGACCGAGCGGATCACCACCCCGCAGATCCAGTGCGGGATCACCCGGACCACGGCCGCGACCCATGAGGTGATCCGGGCCAATGTCCATCGCTCCCCGATGTACTCCGGCCAGATCAAGAGCTCTGGTCCCCGCTATTGCCCCTCCATCGAGGACAAGATCGTCCGCTTCGGCGATCGTGACGGTCATCAGATCTTCCTGGAGCCGGAAGGCCTCGACGACAGCACCGTCTATCCCAACGGCATCTCGACCTCGCTGCCGGAGGAGGTCCAGCTCGCGATCCTCGCCAGCATTCCCGGCCTTGAGCGAGTGAAGATGGTCCGGCCGGGCTATGCCATCGAATACGACCACATCGATCCCCGCGAGCTCGATCCGACCCTGCAGACCAAGCGCCTCCGCGGCCTGTTCCTGGCCGGACAGATCAACGGCACCACCGGATACGAAGAGGCTGCCGGGCAGGGCATCGTGGCCGGCCTGAACGCGGCACTGGCTGCGAGCGGGGCCGCATTGACGGTGTTCGACCGTGCCGACGGCTATCTCGGTGTGATGATCGACGACCTCGTCACCCGCGGGATCAGCGAGCCCTATCGGATGTTCACCTCCAGGGCCGAGTATCGCCTGACCTTGCGGGCGGACAATGCCGATCAGCGTTTGACCGAGAAGGGGATCGCTTTGGGGTGCGTCGGCAGTGCCCGGACCCAGCATCATCGTGCCAAGATGGACGCCCTGAACGCGGCCAGGGCGCTGTCGAAGTCGCTGGCGATCACCCCGAACGAAGCGATCAAGCACGGGCTGTCCCTGAACCGGGACGGCCAGCGCCGGTCGGCGTTCTCCCTGATGGCCTATCCGGATATCGGCTGGAGCCAGGTCCGCGCGATCTGGCCGGAGCTGTCCGCCATCGATCCCGTCATCGCCACACATCTCGAGATCGACGCCAAGTACGATGTCTACCTCGATCGCCAGAGCGCCGACGTCGAGGCCTTCCGGCGCGACGAGGGGCTGGTGCTGTCTGAGGTCGATTACCAGCAGGTGCCCGGGCTCTCCAACGAGGTGCGTGCCAAGCTGGAGAAGGCACGGCCGTTCACCGTCGGGCAGGCTGGCCGGATCGACGGCATGACGCCGGCAGCGCTCGGCATTCTCGCGGCCTATCTCCGGCGTGAGGCACGCAAATCCACCAAGGCAATCGCATAGGCGTTTCACGTGAAACAGCGCGGACCGGGCGGGGACAGACCGCTAACGCGACGACCAGGGACAGGTGAGGGCGCGCATCGTCGATCTGACCCGGGACCGACCAAGCCGAAGATCGACAAAGCTAGTGCCAACGATCAGGCGCTCGATTCCGTCATCGCTGCCGACAAGCGTGAGGCGCTCGAGCTCGCGCCCGTTTCACATGAAACGGAAGCCCGGCTCGATCGCTACATCGCGCTGCTGCGGGAGTGGCAGGCCAAGACCAATCTGGTCGCGCCCTCGACCCTGCCGCAGCTCTGGACCCGGCACATCGCCGATTCGCTCCAGCTCGTCGATCTCGCGCCCGCCGCGAAGCGCTGGGCCGATCTCGGCAGCGGCGGCGGCTTTCCCGGCATTGTCCTGGCCTGCGCCATGGCCGGGACGCCGGGTGCGAGCGTTCATCTCGTCGAGCGAATCGCCAAGAAGGCGGCGTTCCTGCGCGAAGCGGTTCGCGTCACCACATCTCCGGGAGTCGTACATCTCGCTGAGATCGGGGATAATGTGGATAGAATCACCGGCCCCGTCGATTGCGTCACCGCCCGTGCGCTGGCTCCGCTACATCAACTCATCGGCTTTGCGGAGCCGCTGATGCGCCAAGGCGCAAAGGCGTTATTTCTCAAGGGTCAAGATGTAGAGGCTGAATTGACCGAAGCCGCTAAATATTGGAATATCGAGCCTCGACTCCACCAAAGCCGCACGGGTGACGGCTGGATCGTGGAGCTCGATGCCGCCGAACGGCGCAGCTGAGGCGCTCAGGGGTTGAGTGGGGAAATTTCGATGACCGTGATTGACGAGCCGCAGCAAGAGCAGACCCAAGAACCGACCCAAGAACCGACCAGCGAGGTGCCGCATGGCCATCCGCGCATCCTGGCGCTGGCGAATCAGAAGGGCGGTGTGGGGAAAACAACCACAGCGATCAATCTTGGCACCGCACTCGCCGCGATCGGCGAGCGTGTGTTGATCGTCGATCTCGATCCGCAGGGCAACGCCTCGACCGGCCTCGGCATCGATCGCCGCAACCGCTCATGCTCGACCTATGACGTGCTGATTGGTGAAGCCCCGCTGCGCGAGGCCGTGGTCTCGACCGCGGTGCCGCGGCTGCACATCGCGCCCTCGACCATGGATCTCTCCGGCCTCGAGCTCGAGCTCGGCACCACGCCTGGCCGCGCCTTCAAGCTGCGCGACGCCATCGGTGCGCTCAACAACAACGTCTCGCCGGATGCCGACTACACCTATGTGCTGATCGACTGCCCGCCCTCGCTTAACCTGCTCACGGTGAACGCGATGGCGGCGTCGGACGCGATCCTGGTGCCGCTGCAGTGCGAGTTCTTCGCGCTCGAAGGTCTGTCGCAATTGCTGCAGACCGTGGAGCAGGTGCGCTCGACACTCAATCCGAACCTGTCGATCCACGGCATCGTGCTGACCATGTTCGACTCGCGCAACAACCTCTCCAACCAGGTCGTCGCCGACGTCCGGCAGTTCATGGGCGAGAAGGTCTACAAGACCATGATCCCGCGCAACGTGCGCATCTCGGAAGCGCCGTCCTACGGCAAGCCGGTGCTGGTCTACGATCTCAAATGCGTCGGCAGCGAAGCCTATTTGCGGCTCGCCACCGAAGTGATCCAGCGCGAGCGCGAGCTGCGCGTCACGCATTGACGAGGCCGTAGGGTGGGCAAAGGCGTCTTCGCCGTGCCCACCAACTTCCACACACGATCGGTGGGCACGCTTCGCTTTGCCCACCCCAAGATTCTACGATTCGAAATTCAGTTCTGGAGTGCTGCACCGTGAATCCAAGGGAGCTGGCGATGGCCGACGAAGCGCGTTCGCGATTGGGCCGGGGTCTTGCAAGTCTGATCGGTGACGTCGGCGGCGAGGCTCAGCATGTCGATCGGCCGCGCGCGCAGCGCAAGGTGCCGATCGAGTTCATCAAGGCCAATCCGCGCAATCCGCGCCGCACCTTTTCGGACACCGAGCTGAAGGAGCTCAGCGAGTCGATCAGGCAGCACGGCGTGATCCAGCCGATCGTGGTGCGTCCGGTGAAGGGCGCACAGGACCGCTTTGAGATCATCGCCGGCGAACGGCGCTGGCGCGCCTCGCAGATGGCCGGCCTGCACGAAGTGCCGATCGTCCCGGTCGACATCAGCGACAGCGACGCGCTGGAGTTCGCGATCGTCGAGAACGTGCAGCGCGAGGACCTCAACCCGATGGAAGAGGCGCAGGGCTATCATGCGCTCGCCAACGAGTTCAAACGCAGCCAGGACGACATCGCAAAGGTCGTCGGCAAGAGCCGCAGCCACGTCGCCAACATGATGCGGCTG
>NZ_AJQF01000219.1:0-24941 GCF_000261705.1 Bradyrhizobium genomosp. III
CGAAGCTGCCGGCCGAGGTGCAGGCCTTCATCGCAACCGGCGAGTTGACCGCAGGCCACGCCCGCGCGCTGATCGGGGTGCCCGATCCGCTCGCGGCCGCCAAGCGCATCGTCGAGGAGGGCCTCAACGTTCGCCAGGCCGAAGCGCTCGCGCATGAAGAGGGCGTACCGGAGCGCAAGCCGCAAAAGGCGCGCGCCACCGGCGGCAAGGAAAAAGACCCCGACACGATCGATCTCGAAAAGCGCGTCAGCGACGCGCTCGGCCTCAAGGTCACCGTCAATCACCGCGATCCCGGCGGCTCGGTCCAGATCAGCTACAGCAACCTCGATCAGCTCGACGAAGTGATGAAGCGGCTGGCGAAGGGCGTGCTGTAGGCCAAGCCCTCGCTGTCGTCCCCGCGAACGCGGGGATGACAGCGTGGCTCAGCCCCGCCGCTTCGCGTTCGCGGCGATCGCCATCAATGTCCGCTGGGCGATGGCGGCGGCTAGCGTGGATTGCTTGCGGGTGTCGAGCGCCGCGGTCGCGAGCTGCTCGATGATGGCGGCGAGCCGCGCCACGCTGAAATTTCGCAGCGCCGTTTCGACCGCGGGCTTACGTGAAAAATGCAGGCGCGGATAGCCGCCGTCGAGCACGGCGGAGGCAGGCTGGCCGTCGGCGATTGCGAGCGCCGATTTGTGCAGCCACGCAGCCTGACGCTGCGCGGCGGAGATGATCACGCCGGGATAGGTGCCGGCGATCATGGCCTTTGCGAATTCGGTCTCGACGATGTCGGGCCGTCCGGCAAAGGCCCCGTCGACGATCGGGTCGAGCTTGAGCTCGGACGCATCAGCGACCACGGCCATCACGTCGTCCAGCGTGACCTCGCCTTTGCCGTGGGCGTAGAGCGTCAGCTTGCGCAGCTCGTTGCGCGAGGCCTGGCGGTCGCCGCCGAGGAACGACATCAGCGCCGCGCGGGCGTCCTGCGCGATGCGCAAATTTGCGATGCGCAATTCGTCATCCATCAGCTTGGCAAGGTCGCGCTCGGTGTCGGGATAGCAGCCGATCGCTACCGCGGCCTTGGCCTTCTCGCAGGCTTTTCGCAGCGGCGATTCCGGGCGCAGCTCGCCGGCCTCGATTACGACGCGGCAATCTTTCACCGACATCTCCGCCAGCGTATCGATGCCGCTGGCAAAGCTGCGCGAGCCGGCGCGAATGCGGATGGCGCGGCGACCGCCGAACAGCGGCACCGTCATGGCCTCGTCGACGAGGCGCGAGGGCTCGGCGGAGAGCTCGTCACCGTCGAGCCTGACCAGCGAGAACGGATCGTTGGGATCATCGACGGCAGAGGCGATCAGCGCATCGGCGCGCTCGCGCACCAGGCCGGCATCGGGACCGTAGAGCAGGATGATCGGGCGGCCCGCATCGGGGCGGGCGAGGAAGGCGTCGATCTCTTTTCCACGCAGCGCGACCATGTTGCCTGTTACCTTGTCATTCCAGGGCGCGCGAAGCGCGAACCCGGAATCCAGAGGTTGGGAATCGAGATTCTCAGGTGCGCAATTGCGCACCGTAGTTCTCGCTTCGCGAGCCCCGAATGACGGGAATAATCAGGTGCCTGCGGTGAAGAACGAGGCGAGGCGGGTGGTGATGTTCTCAGCGATCTCGTTGGCGGCACGATCCTCGGCGTCGCGCACGGCGCGGGTGCGGGAGAAGCGCTGATAGGACCCTGGCATGTCATAGGACACGCGCGAGAACGTGGTGCCGGTCATCACCGACTTACCGGTCGCGACCTCGATCAGATTGTACTGGGCGTCGATGCCGAGGTTTTCGCTGGTCGGCAATCCCGTCGTGGCGCTGACGATCAGCGAAGAACGGCTGGAGGTGAAGCGGATGTCCAGCCGATGGGTCGGCGGCATTCCCGTCGCGGTGCCGTAGAGCTTGAAGGCGAGAGCATTGCGGACTTCGACACCGACACGGGCTTCGCGGGAGGCATTGGGCTTGGCGATCGGCGGGAGCTCGACCCCCATCAGTTTCTCGCGCAAGCCGGGGGTGCCGTCGCCACGCTCGGCATACATCGGCTGGAAGCAACCAGCCGTCAGCGCCGCCAATGCGGCGACCGCCAGCAAGCGGGCTGCGATGCGGATCCTAGCCGACAACATTTACGATCCTCTTGGGGACGATGATCACCTTGCGGACGGGCTTGCCGTCCAGGGCCAGTTTTACCGCATCGAGAGCCAAAACGGCAGCCTCGATTTCCGGATTCTGGGCCGCTGTTGCAACTGTGACGTCACCCCGCTTCTTGCCGTTGACCTGGACCACGAGGGTCACGCTGTCTTCAACCAGCAAATCGCGTTCGATTTGCGGCCAATGGGCCTCGGAAACCAGCCCGCTCTGGCCCAGAGCCTGCCAGCACTCTTCGGCAAGGTGCGGCATCATCGGGGAGAACAGCTGGACCAGGATCTGACCGGCTTCGCGGATCGCCCAGGCCAAATCAGGGGCGGGCTGGCCGGGTCGCTGCAAGATCTCCGAGAAGGTATTGGCGAATTCGCGGATATGGGCCAGGCAGACGTTGAAGTGCAGCCGTTCGATTCCGGTGGTGACCTTGTCGAGCGCACCATGGGCGGCCTTGCGCAAGGCGGTCGCGTCCGGGCCGAAGCTGGCCGGCCGGGCCGCCGGCGCGGCTTTGCCGAGTTCGATGGAATCGTTCACCAGCCGCCACAGCCGCTGCACGAAGCGCGAGGCACCCTGGACGCGCTCGTCGCTCCAGATCACGTCGCGGTCGGGCGGTGAATCCGACAGCATGAACCAGCGGGCGACATCGGCGCCGTAGGTCTCGATGATGTCGTCGGGATCGACCGTGTTCTTCTTCGATTTCGACATCTTCTCGATCGGGCCGATCTGGATGTCTTCGCCCGACGTCAGCAGCGTCGCGCGCCGGCCGTTGCCGCCGACCTCGACCTTGACCTCGGCCGGCTGCACATAGGTGCCGTCGGCCTTCTGGTAGGTCTCGTGCACCACCATGCCTTGCGTGAACATGCCGGCGAACGGCTCGTCCAGCGCGATGTGCCCGGTCGCCTTCATCGCGCGGGTGAAGAAGCGGCTGTAGAGCAGATGCAGGATCGCGTGCTCGACGCCACCGATATATTGGTCGACCGGCAGCATCCGGTTGGCGACGGCAGGCGTCGTCGGAGCGGTCTCGTTCCAGGGATCGGTGAAGCGCGCAAAGTACCAGGACGAATCCACGAAGGTGTCCATGGTGTCGGTTTCGCGCTGAGCCTTGGCCCCGCATTTGGGGCAGGTGACATGCTTCCAGGTCGGGTGATGGTCGAGCGCGTTGCCCGGCTTGTCGAAGGTCGCATCGTCAGGCAGCGTCACCGGCAAATCGGCATCCGGGACCGGCACCACATCGCATTTCGGGCAGTGGATGACGGGAATCGGGCAGCCCCAATAGCGCTGGCGCGAAATGCCCCAGTCGCGCAGGCGGAAATTCACCTGGCGCTCGCCGACCGGCGCGTTGCCGCGCTGCTCGCTTTCCAGACGTTTTGCGACCTCGTCCTTGGCCTGCTCGATGGTCATGCCGTCGAGGAAGCGCGAATTGATCATGCGGCCGTCACCGTCATAGGCGGTGTCGGTGATGACGAACGACTTCGGATCCTGGCCCTCGGGGCACACCACCGGCGTGTTGCCGAGATTGTACTTGTTGACGAAGTCGAGGTCGCGCTGGTCATGCGCCGGGCAGCCGAAGATCGCGCCGGTGCCGTATTCCATCAGCACGAAATTGGCGACATAGACCGGCAGCTTCCAATTCGGATCGAACGGGTGCACCGCGCGGATGCCGGTGTCAAAGCCCTGCTTCTCCGCGGTGTCGATGATCGATTGCGCGGTGCCGATCTTCTTGATTTCGGCAATGAACTCCGCAAGCTCGGGGTTCTTCGCGGCGGCCGCCTGCGCCAGCGGATGATCTGCCGAGATCGCCATGAACTTTGCGCCGAACAGCGTGTCCGGGCGCGTCGTGAAGATCTTCAGCTCGCTCTCGCCGGCGGGCGTCGTCGCCTGATCCAGCGCGAAGCGAACCAGCAGCCCTTCCGAGCGGCCGATCCAGTTGCGCTGCATCAGCCGGACCTTGTCGGGCCAGCGATCGAGCCCATCGAGCGCGGACAGCAGCTCTTGCGAGTACTTCGTGATCTTGAAGACCCACTGGCTCATTTCCCGTTGTTCGACAACGGCGCCGGAACGCCAGCCGCGGCCGTCGATCACCTGCTCGTTGGCGAGCACGGTCATGTCGACCGGATCCCAGTTGAGCTTGCGCTTCTCACGCTCGGCGAGGCCGGCGCCGAGCATGTCCAGGAACATCTTCTGCTGATGCTTGTAGTAGCTGGGGTCGCAGGTCGCGAATTCGCGTGACCAGTCCAGCGACAGCCCGATCGAGCGGAGCTGCTTTTTCATCGCGGCGATGTTGTCGTAGGTCCAGGCTTTCGGCGCGACCTTGCGCTCAATCGCGGCATTCTCGGCCGGCAGGCCGAAAGCGTCCCAGCCCATCGGATGCAGCACGTTGAACCCCTTGGCGCGCATGAAGCGGGCCAGCACGTCGCCGAGCGTATAATTCCGAACATGGCCGATATGGATGCGCCCGGACGGGTAGGGGAACATCTCGAGCACATAGTATTTCGGCCGCGAATCGTCGTTCTTGGAGACGAAGATCGCCTGTTCGTCCCAGAGGCGTTGCCAGCGCGGTTCGGCGTCGCGGGCGTTATAGCGTTCGGAGGTCATGGAATCGTTGGGGTTTTCGTGGGTTCGGCCGTCTCAAGACGGCGGACTAGGCCATAGAAGTCCTTAGGGGGTCAATGGGTTGCCGCAGTTTGGAACTTTGCCGGGGCCTCCGCATAACTACGAAGGTCGGCGTTGGGGTGTGATTAAGGGGTCAATGCCAATTTGCGGCCCGACGAGACCGCATGAGTGCGATGGATTCCAGCTTCGACGAGCCCGATTACGACTATGCCGCGTCCATTGCCGGACGGGCGATGCGGAGCATGGCCGAACAGCGGATTGCGCCGACCCCGGCCAATTTTGCCGTCTGGTTCCTGTATTTCGGGGACGGCCATGAGGATCTGCGCAACGCGATCGATCTTCTGATCGACCACAATCGTCCTTTCGACGCCCGAACCAATCAGGACCTGTTCAAGACCTATGTCGCGCCCCAGGTGAGTGCCGCCGTGGTCGCCGAGCGGCTGCAGGCGCTCATGGGGGCCGCGAAGGAGTTTCTGGCGACCGCGATCGCCGACAATCATTCGCAGATGCAGGTCATCAGCGAGGTGGCGGACCAGGGCAAGGCCGGCGTCGATCCGAAGGCGCTGGTTGCCCAGCTCATGAACGAGCTGGCGCGGGCCGCCACACGGGCGACACGGCTGGAAGCCGGCTTTGCGGAAAAGACCCGCGAGCTCGACGTGATCCGCGATTCGCTATCGAGGTCCGAGGAGCGCGCCCGGACCGACACGCTGACCGGCCTCGCAAACCGGCGGGCGCTCGACGAATTCCTGCGCAAGGCGCAGGCGACTGCCGCGTGGGGCGAGCCGCTCAGCGTGCTGATGCTCGACATCGACCACTTCAAGACTTTCAACGACAATTTCGGCCACGGCGTCGGCGACCAGGTGCTGCGCCTGTTGGCGAAGGTGCTGCGCGAAAAGGTTCGCGAGCAGGACCTGCCGGCCCGCTATGGCGGCGAGGAGCTGATCGCGGTGCTGCCGGATGCCGATCTCGCCACCTGTGCCGAGATCGCCGACCGGATCAGGCACGCGCTCGCCGAGTGCACGATCACCCGCCGCTCCACCGGCGAGGTTCTGCCCAGCATCAGCGTGTCGATCGGCGTGGCGCAGTACCGGGCCGGCGAAGCGATCACCGATCTCGTCGAGCGCTGCGATCGCGCGCTCTATCTCGCCAAGAGCAGCGGCCGCAATCGCGTGGTGACGGAGACCGAGCTCGATCGCGCCGGAGTTGCGGGATAGCCTGTTGAGGGGTGGAGACGACGACGTTGGTCGTGGCTGACGATCAGCCCGCCATCATCATTTCGGTGGCGCCGGTCTCGATCGCCTGCACGCCGTGCTCGACGACATTGTTGCGGCCGCGGTGTTTTGCGGCGTAGAGCGCGGCGTCGGCGGCTTCGATCAGGTCGCCGGGACGCAAGGCCTCGTTCGGCTTCGTCGCGGCAACGCCGATCGAGACGGTAACGATCATGTGGGCTGAGGTGATGTGCGGCAGGCACAGCTTCAGCACGGCCGCGCGGGCCAGCTCGCCGATTTCCACGGCGCGGTTCACATCGGTGTTCGGCAGCAGCAGGCAGAATTCCTCGCCGCCATAGCGCGCCGCAAAGCCCATCGTGTCGGCGGCGATGCCGGACAGCGACTCGCCGAGCCTGGTCAGGCAGGAATCGCCTTCGAGATGGCCATAGGTGTCGTTGAACAGCTTGAAATGGTCGACGTCGATCATCAGCAGCGCGAGGTCGCTGCCATATTGCTGCGCGCGCATCCACTCGAAGTCGAGCCGGCTCTGGAAGCCGCGACGGTTGGCGAGCCCCGACAGCATGTCGATCGAGGCCATCACCGTCAGCCGGTCGTTGCTCGCTATCAGTTCGCGCTCGCGCTGGCTCAGCTGCGCCGCCATCGCGTTGAACGCGCGGGCGAGCGGCACGAACTCGGCCGGCAGGCGATTGCGCGCCGCGCGGGCCGACAGATCGCCTTCGCCGAGACGCTTGGCCATGTCGACGAGCATCTCGATCGGCTTGATGACGAGCTTTTCGGCGGCGATCAGCGCGCCGAGCAGGACGAACACGACGACGAAAGCGAGTTGGAGATAGGCGGTGCGGATGTCGCGGTTGACCGCCGCGGACACCTTGTCTTCGTCGATGCTGGCGATCAGGCGGGCGTTGGTGCCGGAGATCCGGATGTAGCTGACGGCGCGGCGCGAGCCGTCGGCGGCGAGGAAAGACAGTGAGCCTTCATCCTGGTCGGAACGCAGCGCCCTGTCGGCGATCGCCGACATCAGCGGCATGTTGTCGAGCGGACGGCCGACTGCGCTGTGCTGATCGGCCGGAGCGGCCAGCACGGTGCCTGCGCTGTCCACCAGCACGGCGGTGATGCCGGCGCGGCCGCCAAGATTGCTCATGACCTTCGACATCCAGTCGAGATTGACCGTGGCAAGGACGACGGCATCGGAGACGCCGCTGAAGGCGGACACCGGATAAACTGCCATCACCGTCGGCGTCGCTATCGGCCGCGACAGGATGAAATCGCTCAGCACGAAGCGGCCGCTCGTTTGGGCCTGCTGAAAATAGGGCCGGTCGCTCAGGTCGAGGCCGACATACATGTTGTTCGTCGCGCACTGGATGCGCCCGTCTACGCCCGCGATCAAAAGCGTGCGGATCCAGGGCAGGTTCGACGGCAGGCTCGCGCGCAGCACGTCGCAGCTCTTGCTGACGCCGCCGGCAGAGGCGCGAATAAAGGCCTCCGATTTCAGGATGGTCTCGACGGACGAGATCACCTCGCGCTGCGCATCGGCGCTATGTCGCGCCACGGTGGTGAATTCAACCGTGGCCTGCGCGATCTGCCGGGTGCGGGTGTCTTCGAGCGAACGGATGCGCTCGAGCATCAAGGGCGCCACCAGAATCACCGCGAGCAATGCAAGCCGCGCCCGGATTCCGAGAACCTGCTTGAGTTTCGCTCGTTTGCGGTTGAGACTGATTCTTGCCATCTTCGCTACCCACCCCGTCGGCCAAGGTAAAGCGAAGGGTTCAAAAACTCTTTCTTGAACTCGGTAAAATTGGACTTACCTCGGTCAGTATCACAGCCAAGCGACGTCATGACAGAAGCCAACGCCGCGCCGGTAACCGGCCATTCACCAAACGCGCTCGCCGCGGTCGAAGCCGAAATCGCCCGCGCCTGCAAGGATGCGCGACGCGATCGCGCCTCCGTGACGCTGATCGCGGTGTCCAAGACTTTCGCCGCAGATGCAATTACCCCGGTTATCGACGCCGGACAGCGCGTATTCGGCGAGAATCGGGTGCAGGAGGCCAAAGGCAAGTGGCCTGCGTTAACGTCTGTTTACTCGGGCATCGCGCTGCATCTGATCGGACCGCTGCAATCCAACAAGGCGAAAGAGGCGGTCGCGCTGTTCGACGCGATCCATTCGGTCGACCGTCCGAGCATTTGCCAGGCGTTAGCCAAGGAAATCGAATCCCAGAACAAGCACCCGCAACTCTTCGTCCAGATCAACACCGGCGAGGAGCCGCAGAAGGCCGGCATCGCGCCCGGCGAGGCCGACGCCTTCCTCGCCAGCTGCCGCGACACCTATGGGCTGACGATCTCCGGATTGATGTGCATCCCGCCGGTCGACGAGCCGCCGGCGGCGCATTTCGCGCTGACCGCCAAGATCGCCGCGCGCAACGGCTTGACGAATCTCTCGATGGGCATGAGCGCGGATTTCGCCAATGCCATCATGCTGGGTGCCACACATGTACGCGTGGGCAGCGCGATCTTCGGGCACAGGTAGTTGTTGTCGTCCCTGCGAACGCATGCGTTCGCAGGGACGACCATGAGGCTACTTACGCAAACCCCACCGACACTTTCCCCAGCACACCAAAGTCCGCCGCGAAATGATCGCCGGCCTCGATCGGCAGCGGCGGATGGCACGTGCCTGTGGTCACCACCTCCCCCGCCCGCAAGGTCAGTCCAAGCCCGCGCAGCTCATTGGCGAGCCAGGCGAGCGCGGCGCGGGGGTCGCCGAGCACGTTCTTGCCGTGGCCGACACAGCGCTCGCCGCGCAGCGTGATCTGGGGCCGCTCCTCGACGAGATCCATCGCACGCCAGTTCGCAGTCGTCGCCGCGCCCAGCACGAACAGATGCGCGCAGGCATTGTCGGCGATCAGCTGCGCCTCGCCCGCTCCAGCGAAATCGGCAAAGCGCGAATCGGGGATCTCGATCGCAGGATGGAAGGTGTCGACCGCGGCGAGCACCTCATCGACGCTGTAGGGCGTTGCACGTGGCGTCAGATCGCGTCCCATGCGGAAGGCGAATTCAGGTTCGCCGACGCGCATCTCGTTGCCCTTCATCGACGCAGTCCCGCCATCGGCAATCACGGTGTCGCTCATGATGCGACCGGCGAGCGGTCCCGTGACATTGATGTGCTTCTGTCCTGATACGCTCGTGGCCGCGATCTTCCAGCCGAACAATGTCCCGCGCGACAATGTTTCGAGCCCGGCCTGGATGGCGTAGCCCTCCGTGCGGCTCTGTGGCCGCAACCGCGGCTCCAGCGCGTCAAGCTTGGTGCCGTCGCGCCAATGTTGAACGAGCACGCGCGAGGCGGCTGCGATCTGATCCCTGTCGAGCATACGTCCTCACCCGATGATGATTCTTGTTCTTGGTCCCAATCGCCGCAGCAATTGCAGCATCGCAGATTTCGTCATGGAGACGCAGCCCGCGGTCGGGCCGAAATTGTCGCGGGCCAGGTGCAAAAATACCGCGCTGCCGCGGCCGGCGACCCGCGGTCGCGTGTTGTGGTCGATTTCGATGATGAAGTCATAGAGATGGTCGGCACGCTTGAGCCGGTCACCGCCCTGCCCCTCGTCGAGCCGGATTCCCTGGTTGTAATGGCGATCCCTGGGGTCCTCGCACCAGGCGTCCTCTCCGGTGATGATCCGGGCCGGCAGGAAGCTCTGCGGACGGCTGTGCCGGTCGCCCCGCCACCACAAGCGCTTGGGACGGAAGCTGCCCCTGGGGGTGCCGCCGTCGCCCTCGCGCTTGTTGGCCAGGATGCCGCCCCGCCCCAGCGCAACCGGTATGGTCAGCGATCCCGCCGTCAGCCAGCCTCGGCGCGGATTCCCCGCCGCAGGCTTAACGCGGATCGCAGAGAGCGGTCCGGCGCTTCGATTCTTGGTGTAACCAACTGAAGCTGCTTTATTTTTCATGTGAACGTGCAATGTCGAATTCATTACAGGACATTCATCAAACCGGCCTGCTATTCTGAGTTAGAGTGCTTCCGGCTTGTGAATCGGTAACAGCCCACTACTTCAACACGAACAACAATAATAACGGCGACCCCTAAACTTCCCCTCACGGCTGGGTGCAGCATGGATGCGCGCCGAGCCGGACCCCAAAAGGATGACCCCCTATGGCCAATGCCCGCAAGATCCTGATCGTGGATGACGATACCGATCTGCGCGACACGTTGGTGGAGCAATTATCGCTACACGAAGAATTCGAAGCCTCCGCCGTCGATACCGGCGCCAAGGGCGCGAGCGCCGCCAAGGCCAATGCCCCCGATCTCGTGCTGATGGATGTCGGCCTGCCCGACACCGACGGCCGCGAGGTGGTCCGCTCCTTGCGCAAGGGCGGCTTCAAGGCCCCGATCATCATGCTGACCGGGCACGACACCGATTCCGATACGATTTTGGGGCTCGAATCCGGCGCCAACGACTATGTGGCAAAGCCCTTTCGTTTCGCCGTCCTGCTGGCCCGCATCCGCGCCCAGCTGCGCCAGCACGAGGCCAGCGAGGACGCGGTGTTCTCGGTCGGCCCCTACTCCTTCCGGCCCGGCTCCAAGATGCTCACCGCCGCCAATGCGCGCAAGGTGCGGCTGACGGAGAAGGAGACCGCCATCCTCCGCTTCCTCTACCGCGCCGGCCAGATGCCGGTTTCGCGCGAGACCCTGCTCCAGGAGGTCTGGGGTTATAATTCCGGCGTCACCACCCACACGCTGGAAACCCACATCTACCGCCTCCGCCAGAAGATCGAGAAGGACGCCGCCAACCCGGAAATCCTGGTCACGGAAGCCGGTGGCTACAAGCTGGTGCCGTGATACGCTCGAAGGGCGTGCGAATCGTTTTAGATCGCATGCCTTTGAGCCTCGGATCTGAATGTCAATTGACGACGACGTAGCGCTTCTCGAGCGTGTCCCGACATTGCGCCTGTTGGGAGACGCCTCGTTGCGCATGCTGGCGATCGGCTCCGAGCAGCGTAACTTCGTCCGCGGCGATACCCTGTTCAATCTCGGCGACGACGCCGATGCCGGCTTCGTGGTCCAGCGCGGCGCCTTCCGGGTCGATGACGGCGCCGGCGCCGAGATGATCGCCGGTCCCGGCGCGCTGATCGGCGAGCTCGCGCTGGTGGTGCCGATGAAGCGGCCGTCGAGCGCGATCGCGCTGGAGCACTCCTCCGTCATCCGCGTCGCACGCAGCCTGTTTCAGCGCGTGCTCGAAAGCGATCCGGCCGCGGCGGTTCGCCTGCGCGATGAGTTCGCGGTCCGCTCGAGCCAGATTGCCAGCGATATCCTGATGGCGGGTGCGAAGCTGACGTCGTGAGCTTGCTGTCATTCCGGGGCGCGCGACTTCGTCGCGCCCCGAATGACGGACGCTACACCTCCAGCGTCACCGTGACAGGCACGTGGTCCGACGGCCGCTCCCAGCTCCGCGCATCGCGCAGAATCCTGAAATCGCTGACCGCATCCTTCAACGCGCGCGAGACCCAGATGTGATCGAGCCGGCGGCCGCGGTCGCCGACGGTCCAGTCGGCGGAGCGGTAGCTCCACCACGTATAGACTTTTTCCGACATCGGAATCCGCTCGCGTGCGACGTCGACCCATTCGCCGGCGGCCAGCGCGGCCTGCAGCTTTTCGGTTTCGATCGGCGTGTGCGAGACCACCTTCAGAAGCTGCTTGTGCGACCACACGTCGTTCTCGTGTGGGGCGACGTTGAGATCGCCGACCAGGATGTGGCGATCCTCGCCGCGCGGATGCAGCGGCTCGCACGCCTTCATCTCGTCGAGGAAGCGAAGCTTGTGGTCGAACTTCTCGTTCAGCGCAGGATCGGGAATGTCGCCGCCGGCGGGGACATAGAAATTATGCACCACCAGCGGCTTTGCGATACTGGCCTTCTCGCCGAACGATACGGAGATGTGACGCGAATCCAGCTTGTCGCAGAAGGTGCGGATATCAGTCGATTCGAACGGAATCTTCGAGACGATGGCGACGCCGTGATAGCCCTTCTGCCCATTCAGCGCGACGTGCTCGTAGCCGAGCCGCTTGAAGCGCTTCAGCGGAAAGGCATCGTCGATGCACTTGGTCTCCTGCAGGCACAGCACGTCCGGCCGCGCGCTCTTGAGGAATTTCGCGACCAGATCGATGCGCAGCCGCACCGAATTGATGTTCCAGGTTGTCAGGGAAAAACGCATGAGGGCTGCGTCTTAGCATGGATTGTCGTGGGGAAAATGCTTGTCCACAGGCGGGGAATCGTAGGGTGGGTTAGCGCAGCGTAACCCACCTCTTTGGTTTGCGCGGTGGCAGCGGTGGTTGGTTACGCCTGCGGCTAACCCACCCTACGCACCGTCAACCCGGCGCCGGGCCGTAATTGGTGAAATCGATCTTGAACATGCCGGGATCGAGCTTCTTGCTCGAGTCCAGATTGTAGACCGCGATCGTGGTGTCGTAGCCCTGCGGATCGGTGACGGTCCACTGCTTCAACTGGCCGTCCTTGGCGCCGAACATCAGCAGGAGGCGGCTGGTGCCGACCAGCGCCTGCTTCTCCTCGATGGTGACGCTGACGAAGACGTCGTCGGCTGAGACGCCAACGACATTGGTGTCCTTCATCAGGTCGATGCGATCCGACAGCAGGAAACGCAGCGGCGTCTGCGACAGCGGATAGACGTCCTGGGTCGCGAGCTTGCGGTCGCGCACCACCAGCGAGGATCCGTCTGCGACGATGTCGATCGGGCTCGGCGCGTCATATTCGAAGCGCACCTTGCCAGGTTTCTGGATGTAGAAATCGCCTTGCGTCTTGCTGCCGTCGGGACCGACCTGGACGAAATTCCCGACCAGCGTCGACAGCGACGACAAATAGGCACTGACCTTGGCCGCCTGCGCCTTCTGGTTGGCATCGAAGGTCTGGAAGATGCTGCTCGGCACGTTGCGGCGCGGATCCGGGATCACCGGATTCGGCGGCGTCTGAGTCGCTCCGGTGACTGCGGGCCCGCCGGGGGACGCTCCGCCGTCGCGGCCCTTCGGCGCGGGTTTCGGCACCGGGACGTTCTGCGCGAACGAGGACGCCGTCACCATCGCAGCGGTGACGAGAAGCACGCCGGCCACACGCGCGCTTCGCGCAGCGATGGTGGCAGCGAATCGAATGTCCGGATGTCTGATCAACGCGTCGTCCTAATGTGGCTGGGCGTCTTTTAGCGTGATTTCGGGCAAAAGCAGATAACGATTTCGCGTGAAATGATGTCTGGAGGCGGCTGCCTCACATATGGCTGTCTTCTTCCTCGACCAGAATCTCGCGCTTGCCGGCGTGGTTGGCGGGTCCGACGATGCCTTCCAGTTCCATGCGCTCCATCAAGGATGCGGCGCGGTTATAGCCGATCTGCAGGCGCCGCTGGATGTAGCTGGTCGAGGCCTTGCGGTCGCGTTTGACGATCGCAACGGCCTGCTGGAAGAGGTCGCCGCCGCCATCGCCACCCATGCCGGTGGCGTCGAACACCGCACCGTCCTCGTCCTCGGTGGGCTCTTCGGCCGTGACGGCCTCGAGATATTCCGGCTGGCCCTGCGTCTTGAGGTGACGCACCACCTTCTCGACTTCCTCGTCGGAGGCGAAGGGTCCGTGCACACGGCTGATGCGGCCGCCACCGGCCATGTAGAGCATGTCGCCCTGGCCGAGCAGCTGCTCGGCGCCCATCTCGCCCAAAATGGTGCGGCTGTCGATCTTGGACGTCACCTGGAAAGCGATGCGGGTCGGGAAGTTCGCCTTGATGGTGCCGGTGATGACGTCGACCGACGGACGCTGCGTCGCGAGGATCACGTGTAGGCCGGCGGCGCGCGCCATCTGCGCGAGGCGCTGCACCGCGCCTTCGATGTCCTTGCCGGCGACCATCATCAGGTCGGCCATTTCGTCGACGATGATGACGATGTAGGGCAGCGGGTCGAGCGAGAGCTTCTCTTCCTCGTAGATCGCCTTGCCGGTTTCCTTGTCGAAGCCGGTATGCACGGTGCGCGTCGGCTCTTCGCCCTTGGCCTTCAATTCGAGCAGGCGCGTGTTGTAGCCGTCGATGTTGCGCACACCGAGCTTGGCCATGTTCTTGTAGCGCTCTTCCATCTCGCGCACGGCCCATTTCAGCGCGACCACCGCCTTCTTCGGGTCGGTCACGACGGGCGTGAGCAGATGGGGAATGCCGTCATAGACGGAGAGTTCGAGCATCTTCGGATCGACCATGATCAGGCGGCACTGGTCCGGGCGCAGCCGGTAGACCAGGCTGAGGATCATGGTGTTGATGGCGACCGATTTGCCGGAGCCGGTGGTGCCGGCGATCAGCATGTGCGGCGTGCGCGCGAGGTCGATGATCACAGGATCGCCGCCGATGGTCTTGCCGAGGCAGAGCGGCAGCTTCGCCACCGTTTCGGTGGCTTCCTTGGCGATCAGCAGCTCGCGCAAATAGACCTTTTCGCGATGCGCGTTCGGCAGCTCGATGCCGATGGCGTTGCGGCCGGGCACCACGGCGACGCGCGCCGACAGCGCACTCATCGACCGCGCGATGTCGTCGGCGAGTCCGATCACGCGCGACGATTTGATGCCGGGCGCCGGCTCCAGCTCGTACAGCGTGACCACGGGGCCCGGATTGGCTTTGACGATTTCGCCGCGCACGCCAAAGTCCTGGAGCACGCCTTCGAGTGAACGGGAATTGGCTTCCAGCTCGGCCTTGCTGAGCGGCTGGCGATCGCCGGCCTTTGGCGCGGCCAGCACGGAGACGGACGGAAGCTCGAACTTGTCGGAGGATTTCTTGGCAGCAGCCTTCGGGGCAGCCTTCTTGCGCGGGGCGCGCGCGGCGGGCTCCTCCTCTTCCTCCTCGTCTTCTTCCTCTTCCTCGTGCTGATCCTCGTCGTCCTCGTCCTCGGACTGCGGCGAGATCGAGGGCGCGGCGCGGCCGCCGCCCAGATTCGGCTCTTGGCGGCTGAACGCCACGGCCTTGGTCTTCGGGCCGCTCGAGACCAGCGAGCGGTAAGCGGCACCACAGAGCCAGATCAGCCGCGCCTTCGTGCTCATCAGTGCATGGAACAGCCAGCCCAGCGACACAGAGCCCCGATCGTTCTCCTCGTCCTCGTCGAGCGGCTTGTCGTCGTCCTCGATCTCCGAGAGCTCGTCGTCGTGCTCGCGGGCGCCAAGACCGCATGCGATCAGGAAGGTCGCGGCCATCGCGGCAAACAGGATCGTGCCCAGCACCACGCGATAGATCGTGCCGGCCGGCCCGAAAATCACTGCGGGCGCGCGCACGAGCGCATCGCCGACCACGCCGCCGAGGCCGGTCGGCAGCGGCCATGCGCCGCCATGCGGCCAGCAGCTGACGAAGCCTGCCGCGATCACCGTGCAGAGAATCCAGGAGCCGAGCCGCAGCGCCTCGCGGTCGAATGCGCGGTGGGTCATCATGCGCCAGCCCCAGACCGCGACGGTCAGAACCAGCATGATGGCGCCGAGCCCGAGGATCTGCATCGCAAGGTCGGCGCCGATCGCGCCGGCATAACCGAGAATGTTGCGGATCGGCCTTGAGGTCGCGTGGCTCAGGCTGGGGTCCTGCACCGACCAGGTCATCAGCGCTGCCGAGGCAACGCCCGACAACGCGATCAGGCCGAAGCCGGTGAGCTCGCGCACGCGCCGAGCCAGCCCCTCGCGGATCGAGGGCGGCAGATGGCCGACCAGTGGAATGACACGTTCGATTGTCGACATGCTCATGGGCCCCACCTAACCCAGAGTCTCGACCAGCCGGTGCAACGCCTGCGCCGTGGTCTCGCCATCCTGCACCAGCGCCAGGCGAATGTAGCCTGCGCCGGGATTGAAGCCGTCGGGCTGCTGCCGCGCCAAAAAGCTGCCGGGCACCACGCGCACGCCTGCTTCCTTGAACAATTTCAGACACACCGACACGTCGTCACCGATCTCGGACGTGTTGAGCCAGACGCAAAAGCCGGCGTCGGGCCGTCGGTAGCCGTAGCGGTTACCGATGATCTGGTCGGCGAGATCGAACTTGATCCGGTAGAGCCTGCGGTTCTCCTCGACATGCGCCTCGTCGCCATAGGCAAAGGTCGCGACGTGCTGGAGCGGCACCGGCACCTGCGGCGCGGCGATGTTGCGCAGCTCCAGGAACATGCCGATGAACTTCTTGTCGCCGGCGGCGAAGCCGACGCGCAGGCCCGGAAGATTTGAGCGCTTCGACAACGACTGGAACGCAGCCACGCGGGTGAAATCGGGGCCGGCGCATTCGAGCGCACTGCCCGGTGCTTCGCGGGTGTAGATCTCCGAATAGCACTCGTCGCTGAGGATCATGAAGCCATAGCGATCGGCGAGGCTCTTCAGCCGCGTGAAGTAGTCACGCGAGGCGACCGAGCCCTGCGGATTGGCGGGCGAGGCCAGATAGAACGCCACCGTGCGTGCCAGCGTCGCCTCGTCGATGGCGTCGAGGTCAGGCAGGAAGCCGTTCTCGACGGTGGTCGGCAGATAGACCGGCTCGCAAGCTGCGGCACCCGCGCCGGCGCCATAGACCGGATAGAACGGATTCGGCATCAGGATCGCCGGTTTGCCGGGGCGCGGGCCGACATAGCGGACGGCCGCGATCGCGGCGAGGAACAGCCCTTCGCGGCTGCCATTGAGGACGAGAATCTCGCCCTTGGGGTCGAGCGGCCGCGGCAGCTTGAAGCGCGACGATAGCCAGCTGCTCGCGGCTTGGCGGAACGGCTCGGTGCCCTGGTTCATCGGGTAGCGGCCGAAATCGGCGATATGCTTGGCCAGCACCGGGCCGACGAAGTCAGGCACCGGATGCTGGGGCTCGCCGACCGCGAGCGAAATCAAGGGCTTGCCGGGTTGATGCGGCGCCAGCAGCTCGTTGAGCCGGACGAAGGGCGAGCGTTCGGTGTCTAGGCTTCCACCTTCCAGCGGCGCACGGGATGAAGCGGTCATGACCATTCTGGGCGCCAGCACTCTTGGAACAGCCGGTCGCGCGAAGGCCCCGGCGGGAAGCGGTTCAGTTCACCATAGATAGGGCGAGGTTAAGACGCGATTAACCATCGGCCGCCGCCTCCGTCCAGAGCAGGAATAATGAGGCCGGATAACAACGGGATGCGAGGCCGCTCGGGGGGCGCGTGGCCGGGCTTGTCCCGGCCATCCACGGTCTGTTTGCTGCCGCGTCGAAGAACGTGGATGCCCGAGCCAAGCCCGGCCATGACGAGCTTCGCAAGTCGGGCGCCTCAATGCCCCGGAAGCTTCTCGAACGTTGCCATCCCCGCCGGGATCGCATGAAACTCCTGCATGTCGCAGGTGTAGATCGCCATCTGCGGCTGGAATTGCTTTGGCTCGTCCAGCGTGCCGACCTTCAGGATCGCGGCTGGCAGCCCGGGAGCCCTGGTCACCAGATGCGTGCCGCATTCGGCGCAGAATTCGCGCGTGACGGCGCGTTCGAGATCCTTGCGCGTGAACTGCTTGGGCTGCCCCAGGATGTAGCTGAAGCCGGCCACCGGCATCGCGATGAAGGTGTTGGGCGCGCCGCCCGAGATGTACTGGCACTCGCGGCAATGGCACTGGGCCTGCATCATCGGATCACCTTCGGCCACGTAGCGCACTTCGCCGCAATAGCATCCGCCTTCCAAACGCATGACGACCTCCCCGATTATTGTTTCTTGTGGTCGATATTTCTGCGCCGCCGGTGCGGAATGGCAATCCTTTTCTTCGCTGCGAAATCAAAGCACCCCGCCCAAAAAGAAAGGGGCTCCAACTTGCGCTGGAGCCCCTCAACGGTCAGGGCATTGCCGGGTATGTGCCCGAACCGTAGTTCTGAGCGCGATCTCCGGGGAGACCGCGCCCGGGAGGAGACTTACATGTTGTAGGCGCGCTCGGTGTGCTCGGTGATGTCGAGGCCTTCACGCTCGCTCTCGACGTTGGTCCGCAGGCCAACGATCACGTCGACGACCTTGTAGAGGATCGCCGAGCCGATGCCCGACCACACCAGCGTGGTGCCAACGCCCCAGAGCTGGGCGATCATCTGCGCCGCGAAGTCGTAGTCGCCGACCTTCGGCGGGATCGCGGTGTAGTCCATGACGCCAGCGCCACCGAGGGCGGGGTTGACGAGAATGCCGGTGCCGATGGCGCCGACGATGCCGCCGACGCAGTGCACGCCGAACACGTCGAGGCTGTCATCGTAGCCGAGCGCGTTCTTCACGACGGTGCAGAAGAACAGGCAGACTACGCCGACGATGAGGCCGAGGACGATCGCGCCCATGACGCCGGAGTAGCCGGCCGCAGGGGTGACCGCCACGAGGCCCGCGACCGCGCCGGAGATGACGCCGAGCACCGACGGGTGACCCTTGATGATCCACTCCGCGAACATCCACGACAGCGCGGCGGCTGCGGTGGCGACGAAGGAGTTGGTCATGGCGAGCGCAGCGCCGCCGTTGGCTTCCAGGTTGGAGCCGGCGTTGAAGCCGAACCAGCCGACCCAGAGCAGCGAGGCGCCGATCATCGACATGGTCAGCGAGTGCGGGGCCATCAGCTCCTTGCCGTAGCCGACGCGCTTGCCGATCAGGAGAGCGCCGATGAGGCCTGCGATGCCGGCGTTGATGTGCACCACGGTGCCGCCCGCGAAGTCGATCGCGCCCTTCTTGAAGATCCAGCCGGCGTCGGCGTTGAGCTCGTCGAGCTTGGCCTGCGCCGCGGTCTTCGCGGCCGCATCAGTGGCAGCAGCGAGCGCCTTGGCCGCATCCTGGATCAGGTCCGGACCCTGCCAGTACCAGACCATGTGCGCGATCGGGAAATAGATCAGCGTGACCCAGAGCGGGATGAACAGGGCGATCGCCGAGAACTTCATGCGCTCGGCGAAGGCGCCGACGATGAGGGCGGGCGTGATCGCCGCGAAGGTCATCTGGAAGCACACATAGATGAGCTCCGAGATGTTGGCGTCGACCGAGAAGGTCGCGGCCTTCGTATCGGTGGTGACGCCCATCATGAAGGCCTTGGAGAAGCCGCCGATGAAGTCGGAACCGCCGGTGAAGGTGAGGCTGTAGCCGTACACGGCCCAGATCACGGTGACGACGCAGACGGTGTAGAACACCTGCATCAGGACGGAGAGCATGTTCTTGGAGCGGACGAGACCGCCGTAGAACAGCGCGAGGCCGGGGATCGTCATCAACAGCACCAGCACTGTCGATGTCAGCATCCAGGCGTTGTCTCCCTTGTTGACCGTTGGCTCGGCGTAGGCTGCGGTCGCAGCGAACAGGCCGACTGCGAGAGCCGCCAATCCCGCGCCATAGGGACGCTTGAACGTCATATTATTCACTCCTGATTGGATAAAGGTTGAGCGCGAAATCAAAGGGCCGCGGCATCGGCCTCGCCGGTGCGGATGCGCACCGCGTGGTCGAGGTTGATGACGAAGATCTTGCCGTCGCCGATCTGTCCGGTTTTCGCGGCGGACGTGATGGCGTCGATGGTCTTGTCGACCTGGTCGGAGGCGACAGCGACCTCGATCTTGATCTTGGGCAGGAAGCTCACGGCATATTCGGCGCCGCGATAGATTTCCGTATGGCCCTTCTGGCGGCCATATCCCTTGACTTCCGTCACCGTGAGACCGTGAACGCCGATGGCGGTCAGGGCGTCACGGACTTCTTCCAGCTTGAATGGCTTGATAATCGCCATAACAATTTTCATGGGTCCTATCCCCGCTTGGGCCCGGTCCGGACGTGGCCGGGCGTTCTCGACTGGTTCGCCACGAGGGAGAAAGTTCACTACGCGGGCACAGCCTGGACCCGTAGAATCAAATGCCGTGCCAGATCGGGCGCGGTACCTAACGGACTATGAAAACGGGTGTTTTCGCGGTGGACGGGCATTGCTGTGCAGTGCGCTATTCCGTCGCGCCCAAAACGTGGTCAGGCCTGCTCAAAATGCGAGCATGACAGGCCGCCGACACAATATTGCTCATGCGTCGGGCAGCTCAGAGGTAATTACGTAGCGCCGACGCTTATTGCAGGGCTTCGCCGTGCTGCGAAATATCGAGCCCCTCGAGCTCGTGCTCACGGGATACGCGCAAGGGCACGAACAGGCCGACCAGCTTGAGCAGGATGAAGCTCACGCCAGCCGACCAGACGAAGGTGACGGCGACGCCATAGAACTGGATCAGGAACTGCTGCGGGTGACCCTCCAGCAGGCCGGCGGTGCCGCCGATGGCGCTGGTTGCAAACACGCCGGCGAGCAGGGTCCCGGTCAGGCCGCCGATGCCGTGGACGCCGAACACGTCGAGCGAATCGTCATAGTTGAAGCGGTGCTTCAGCCAGGTGCAGGCCCAATAGCAAATCGCACCGGCAATGATGCCGATGACGATGCCGTGCCAGGGCGCCACGAATCCGGAGGCCGGCGTGATGGTGCCGAGCCCGGCAACCGCGCCGGAGATCATGCCGAGCACGGAGGGCTTGCGCCGTGTCGACCATTCGATCGCGCCCCAGGTCAGCGCACCGGCGCAGGCGGCAAGATGGGTGGCGATGATCGCCATCACCGCGCGTGAATTGGCCGCGCCCGCCGAGCCGCCGTTGAAGCCGAACCAGCCGACCCACAACAGGCCGGTGCCCATCACCGCGAGCGAAAGATCGAACGGCGAGAGATTTTCGGAGCCGTAGCCGTGACGGCGCCCCATCACCTTGGCGGCGACGAGGCCAGCGGTGCCGGCCGACAGATGCACCACGAGGCCGCCGGCGAAATCCAAGACGCCCATGCTATTGAGGAAGCCGCCGCCCCACACCCAATGCGCCAGCGGAATGTAGACGAAGATGAACCAGGCGACGGAGAACAGGAGATAGGCGGAGAACCGCATCCGGTCGGCGACCGAGCCCGCGACCAGCGCCACCGTGATGATGGCAAACGTCATCTGGTACAGCATGAACAGCGATTCCGGAATGGACTTCGCCGCCGGGTTGACGCTGTCCATGGTCATGCCGGCGAGAAACCAGCGGTCGAGCGTGCCGATCCACGGGCCGTCGCCAACGAAGCACAGCGAATAGCCGAACGCGACCCAGAGAATGGAGATGATCGTCACCGCGGCGAGGCTTTGCGCCATGGTGGCGAGCACGTTCTTCTTGCGCACCATGCCGGAATAGAACAGCGCGAGCCCCGGGATCGTCATCATCAGCACCAGCGCGGTGGCGACGATCATCCAGGCGGTGTCAGCGGTGTTGATCTCGGAGGCCGCGGCGCGCGCCGGCGAAGCCATGATCGACACAAGTCCGATCGGCGCAGCCATGGCAGCTGCGCGGCGCAAATATCCCGCCATGTCGTTCCCCCCAGCATAGAACTACGTCGCACGCTGTGGCGTCTTTGCCCGGCGCGATCGAAGAAGATGTATCAGGGCGTTTTCGAGCGAAGCGGATACCGCTTCGCGCCGGGAAAACGCGTCAAAACAAAGATCTAGAGCGCGTCGCTGTCGGTTTCGCCGGTACGGATGCGCAGCGCGTGGTCGATCGGCGTGACGAAGATCTTGCCGTCGCCGATCTGCCCGGTGCGCGCGGTCGAGGTGATCACGGCGACCGCCTTGTCGGCGACGTCGGAGGCGACCGCGATCTCGATGCGCAGCTTCGGGAGGAAGTTCACGACATATTCGGCGCCGCGATAGATCTCGGTGTGGCCCTTCTGCCGGCCATAACCCTTCACCTCGGTCACGGTCATGCCGTGGACGCCGATCGCCGTCAGGGCCTGGCGGACCTCATCGAGCTTGAAGGGTTTGATGATCGCGACGACGAGTTTCATGGTCAGGCCTATTCCCCGGGATGCGCCGCGCCGTATGTCCCCGGCGCAGCGTCAATCTGGCATCTTTCCGGGCAAATGGCATAAAAAAGTTGCAGACTGAAGCGGAAAAACGTCTGGCCATGTGAACGGCCGCCTCTGTACAGGGCAGCCGTTCATCCTTCACAATGCATTTTTGGCATGGATGCGGTGAACCCAAGCGTCCCGGCCGGTACAAACGTATGTTTGAGGGGGACGCTTCATGGCGAGTTGGTTCTACGCATCCGAGGGCAAGCAGCAGGGGCCCTTTCCGGAAGGGCAATTCCGCGATCTCGTCGCCCAGGGCGTCGTGCGCCCGGATACGCTGGTATGGTCCGAGGGCATGGCCGGCTGGCAGAAGGCTGTCGAAATTCCCAGCCTGATCGGCGGCGGCGGTGCGCCCCCGGTGATCCCGGCCGGCGGCCCGCCGATGATGGGCTCCGGTGGCTATGCCGGCGGCGGAGGCGGAGGGTCGCTGTCGGTCGATTTCAGCATTCTCGAGTTCACCTGGCGCACGCTCGTGCTCGTGATCGGCTCGTGCTTCGTGATCCCGGTGCCGTGGCTGTTCGTCTGGTACACGAAATGGATCGTGCCCTGCATCAAGGTTCCCGGACGGCCCAATCTCAGCTTCACCGGCAACGCGATGACGCTGGTGCCCTGGTTCTTCGGCTTCATCGTTTTGGCGATCGCGCTCGGCTTCGTCGGCAGCCAGCTGCTCTCCAATCTGCTGTTCATCGTCCAGATCGTGCTCTACTGGCTGCTGATCAAATGGATGATCGCAAACCTTGCTTCCAACGGGCAGCCGCTCGCTCTCAGCTTTACCGGTTCGGTCTGGGCCTATATCGGCTGGAACCTGCTGTTTGCGATCTCCATCATCACCATCATCGGCTGGGCCTGGGTTGCCGCGGCCCAGATGCGCTGGTTCTGCCGCAGCATCGAAGGCACGCGGCGCGAGATCGTGTTCAAGGGCAGCGGTCTCGACATCCTCTGGCGCGGCATCGTGGCTGCGATCCTGTGCAGCCTGATCATCCCGATTCCGTGGGTGTATCGCTGGATCATGAACTGGTTCGCGTCGCAGACCGAGCTCGCTCCGCGGGGCGCGCAGTCGCGCATGTAACGGCTGCTGGCTTTCGGTAGCGAGCAGCCAGGATGTCCAATCGAATCTGGTTTCACGCATCTGAAGGCCAGCAGAAGGGTCCGTTTCCGGAGGCGCAGTTTCGCGATCTGATCGCGCGGGGAATCGTGCGATCGGATACGCTGGTCTGGGCCGAGGGGATGACCGGCTGGCAGAAGGCCGGCGCGGTCCCCGGTCTCGTGCCCGGCGCATCACCGGCGGTGGCTTCGAGCGGCGACGCGCGAGGCCGGCTGTCGGTGGACCTGCCGCTGTGGCCGTTCCTGGGATGGTGCATCCTGCTCTGGTCGGCAACGCCGTCGTGGTGCCGGCTCCCTGGATCGCCACCGGCTACTACCGCTGGCTCTTCCCGCGCGTCCACGTTCCGCAGCGGCCGAACATCGGCTTCACCGGACAGGTCGGCGATATCTGGTACGTCTTCGTCGCGCTTGCGCTGGCGGGCTATGTGGGTCTCGTCCACGACCTCTTTCAGCTTGCGACGATTCCGCTCCAGGCCTTCCTGTCCTAGATGGTCATGCGCTGGGTGATTGCCAATCTCAGCTCGAACGGTCAGCCGATTCCGATGACGTTCGACGGGAGCCCCTGGGCCTTCATCGGCTGGCAGCTCCTGATGTTCCTCGCCATGTTCACGATCATCGGCTGGGCCTGGGTCATGGCCGCATGGATGCGCTGGATTTGCCGAAACATCGCGGGAACGCGGCGCGAGATGATATTCGTCGGCACGGGCCTTCAGCTATTGTGGCGAACCCTCGCATTCGGCTTCGGCTGCCTTCTGATCATTCCGATTCCGTGGCTGCTGCGCTGGTACTTCACGTGGACCATGGCGCAGTTCGAGCTCGTCGAGCGCGCGAGGGCAACGGCTTAGGATTTGCGTTCGCGCACGGAGCCTTCCTGCGCGACGGAGGCGACCAGCGTTCCGTCCGGCTTGAAGATCGAGCCGCGGGTCAGGCCGCGGCCGCCGCGCGCGCTCGGCGAATCCTGTGCGTAGAGCAGCCATTCGTCGGCGCGGAACGGGCGATGAAACCACATCGCATGGTCGAGGCTGGCGGGCATCATGCGCTTGTCGAACAGCGTGCGGCCATAGCGTGCCATGATCGCGTCCAGCAGCGAGAAGTCCGAGGCGTAGGCGAGCGCGCACATGTGCAGCGCTGGATCGTCGGGCAGCTTCGCGGCGGTCTTGATCCAGACGTGAATGCGGCCGTCGTCGATCTTCTGGCCGAAATAACGGCCGAGCTCGACAGGACGCAGCTCGATCGGACGATCGGATTCATAGTAGCGGCGGATGAACTCCGGCATCTCCTTGAACATCGGCTGCTTCGCCACCTCCTCCGCCGTGAGCTTCTCCGGCGGCGGCACGTCGGGCATCTTGTCCTGATGGTCGAACGCACTCTCCTCTTCGGCGTGGAACGACACCATGATCGAGAAGATCGCGTTGCCGTGCTGGATCGCGGTGACGCGGCGGGTCGAATAGCTCTTGCCGTCGCGCAGGCGTTCGACCTGGTAGATGATCGGGATCTGCGGATCGCCCGGCAGGACGAAATAGCAGTGCAGCGAATGCGGCAGGCGGCCCTCGACCGTGCGGCAGGCCGCGACCATCGCCTGCCCGATCACCTGGCCGCCGAACACCCGCTGCCAGCTGGTCTTCGGGCTGTTGCCGCGGAACAGATTCACCTCGAGTTGCTCGAGATCGAGGATCGAAATGAGGTCGATCAGGCTTTTGGACATGGAGTGAGCTTTCTCGCCGTCGTTCCGGGGCGGATGGTCCACAATGGGCCGTTCCGCCCTTGTTTCACCGCACTGTTTCGCCCACCTCAAGTCTGCTAGCAAGACCAGGATTTGATCGGGAATTTGGGTATGTCGGTACAGGGTAGCATTGTCATTGGTGGCGGCGCGTTTGCAGGGCTTGCGCTGGCCCTGGCGCTGCGACAGGGGCTCGGGCCCGAGATTCCCGTCATCGTCGCCGATCCCGCGCTCGCCACCCGGCCAAGCCGCGACCCCCGCGCCACCGCCATTGTGGCCGCCTGC
>NZ_AJQF01000220.1:0-24633 GCF_000261705.1 Bradyrhizobium genomosp. III
TGGGACGACGTCAGGAGCGAAGCACAGCCGATCCTCGACATGGTCGTCACCGATTCCAAGCTGGAGGATGCCACCCGTCCGGTCTTCCTCAATTTTGCCGGCGATGTCGCGCCGGGCGAGCCCTTCGCGCATATGGTCGAGAACCGCCGCTTGATCGATGCGCTGGTGGTGCGTGCCGAGGCCGAGGGCATCGATCTGCGCGCCACCACGGTCGCATCCTACGATGCGCGCACCGAAGGCATCGACGTGACGCTCGGGGACGGCAGCGCCATCGCGGCCAGCCTGCTGGTTGCCGCCGATGGCGCAAGGTCAAAGCTGCGCGAGCGCGCCGGCATCGCCACCCATGGCTGGGAGTATGACCAATCCGGCATCGTCGTCACGGTCGGCCATGAGCGCGATCACGAGGGCCGCGCCGAAGAGCATTTTTTGCCGGCGGGCCCGTTCGCGATCCTGCCGCTGTCGGTAAAGCGCTCGTCGCTGGTATGGACCGAGCGGCGAGCTGAGGCCGCGCGGATCATTGCTCTCAGCGACGAAGAGTTTCACGCCGAGCTCGAGCAGCGTTTTGGCCTGCATCTCGGCGAAGTGAAGGCGCTCGACAAGCCGCGCGCCTTTCCGCTGTCCTATTTCGTCGCGCGCTCCTTCATCGCCACCCGCCTCGCGCTGGTCGGCGATGCCGCCCATGTCATCCACCCCATTGCGGGCCAGGGCCTCAACATGGGCCTGAAGGATGTCGCGGCGCTGGCCGAGGTCGTGGTCGATGCCGCGCGGCTCGGCATGGATCTCGGCGCCGCCGACGTGCTCGAGCGCTACCAACGCTGGCGCCGTTTCGACACCATGGCGATGGGCGTTGCCACCAACTCGCTGAACTTCCTGTTCTCCAACCAGTCGACGCTGCTGCGCACCGTCCGCGACATCGGCCTCGGCCTCGTCGATCGCGCCCCGCCGCTGAAGAACCTCTTCATCCGCCAGGCCGCGGGATTGACGGGCGAGGTGCCGCGGCTGCTGAAGGGCGAGGCGTTGTAAGGGGCGCTGGCGCTAATCTCCGCTGTCGTCCCGGACAAGCGAAGCGCAGATCCGGGAGCCATAACCACAGGGAGTGGTTTGGCGAAGACTCGGAGTTGTCACTTCGCTCCGCAACCGCTCTCTGTGGTTATGGGTCCCCGCGTTCGCGAGGACGACACCGAGTGTGTCGCGCGGTCATCGCGCAACAACGGGCTACCCGACCATCATCAATCGATCTTGCGCGCCTCTTCCGGCAGCATGATCGGGATGCCGTCACGGATCGGATAAGCCAGCTTGGCGCTGCGCGAGATCAGCTCCTGCTTTGCAGAATCGAACTCCAGCGGGCCCTTGGTCAGCGGGCAGACGAGAATTTCCAGCAGTTTGGGATCGACGCTGGCTTCAGGACGTTCGGTGGACGCGTTCATTGGAGTCTCCGGCAATCGGTAGCCTCTAGCACAGAAATCCGCGCCCGCCCATCGCGGCTGCCAAAGCGTTTTCCGGCGCAGTAGGTTACCGGTTGCGCAAAGAAAACGCGTCAAGATAAGAAATCTACGCGGAGACCATCGTCAAGACCTCGTCGAGCAGGGACTGCAGCCGTGCTGCCGGCACCGGCGCGCCTGACAGGGCGAAGCCGAGGAATGTCCAATACAGGATCTGCGCCCGGGCCTGCGCAGTTGCCGGGGTGAGCCCGCGTTTTTCCAGCAGCCCCTCGATATAGTCGAGCCGGCGGCGGTCGATAGCGCGCACGGCCCCTTGCGCGGCCGCATCGAAGGCCGCCCAATTGCGCACCGCGCGTTCGAGCTCGAGCCGCGCACCGAACGACCTCCGTAGCAGCGCCTTGAGCGGGTCGTCGCCGGCGGCTTCGACGTCGGCGATGATCTGCTCGGCCGCGATCTCGCGCCAGCGCTTCAGCACGGTGGCCTGGAATGCGCCGAGATCGGCGAAATGCCAATAGAAGCTGCCGCGCGACACGCCCATGGATTTTGCCAGCGGATCGGCCTTGAGCGCGGTGAAGCCGCTTTTGGCGAGCGCCTTGAGACCTTCCTTGATCCAGTCGTCGGCGGAGAGCTGTTCGGTCATGTCGGTTCCCGGAGGCAAACCATACACTAGTGTATTGACAAGCCGCAGGCCAGCGCCTATCCCACCATACAGAACTGTATGGAGAGATGATGATGCGTGATCTCCTGCTGCAATGTGCCGGCCTTGCCACCATCGCCGTAGCCCTCATTCATGGCGTCCTCGGCGAGACCAAGGTCTTCGCCCGTGCCCGCATCGAGCCGGAACGGCTCCGCACCCTGATCCGCCTGGTCTGGCAGACTTCGACCGTGGCGTGGATCGGCGGCGGCGTGTTGCTGCTCGCGACTCCCTGGATGGCGTCCGAGTCGGCGCGGCACTGGATCGTCATCACGCTCGCCTGCGTGCTCGGCTTCGCCGCCTTCGCCAATGCCTGGGCCACGCGAGGCCGGCATTTCGGCTGGATGGCGCTCAGCGCCGTCGTGGCGATGACGGTCGCCGGCTACTGAGCGTCGACGAGCGACGCATGGATGCGTCCCGGCGGAGGCGAAAGCGGCATGGGCTTTGCCGTCAGCCAGGGCGTGCGCGGTCGTCTCCGCTGGGCGGACTGGCTGCAGCGCCACTCACCGGGAATGCGAAGTGCGGCCTAGCGCAATTGGCGAAGTCGGCCGTTCATCCCGGCCGTGAGGCGTAAGGCCGCAGCGCCACTGCGAATGCGGGCTGCCTGCGGACAGCACTGATCTTTTGCCGGTCGTTAGAAGAACTCTAAATCCAATTGGCCCCGTACCGGATTGACTTCACCATCACCTTTGCTTCCTTCAGTCCGGCTTCGCGGCTCGCGTAGCGCGCACGACAGAGGAGGAGACGTTCGTGAAGGTCATTCGTGTTGTTGCCATTGCACTGACGGTTGGAATGGGCATGGGGTCGGCCGCCATGGCCGACGGTTTCAAGGATTGCACCAAGCTCGACAAGGCGTCGTGGAAGCCGGCCAGCGAGGCCGAAGCCAAGGCCAAGGCACTCGGCTACGAGGTGCGGCGCTCCAAGATCGAAGGCTCCTGCTATGAGGTCTACGGCGTCAAGGAAGGCAAGCTTTACGAGCTGTTCTACAGCCCCGAAGATCTCAGCCTGAAGCACACGATCGCCAAGTAGACCGCGCGAATTGATCCGCGCAAAACAAGGCTTGAGGATGGTCTTCGCTTGATCGAAGAAGCGATGCCAAAAGCGCGCGGGGGGTCCGACCGGACCCCCGCGGATCGAACCGCTTCGCGGACGGTCGCGGTCTGGGACCTCCCGCTGCGCCTCTGGCACTGGGCACTCGCGGCTAGCGTTCTGGCCGCGTGGTTCACGCCCACCGTCTATGACCGAACTCACCGCATCGTCGGCTATGCGGTGCTCGGACTTCTCGCCTTTCGCCTGGTCTGGGGCTTCCTGGGAAGCCGCTATTCGCGCTTCCGGATGGTCGGCGTAAGGCTTCGGGCGGCGCCAAGCTATCTCTGGAATCTGCGCCGCGGCATCACCGGCCGCTACATCGGGCTCAATCCCGCCGGCACCTTGATGCTGGTGGCGCTGCTGGCTGCGCTCGCCGTCTCGACGATCACGGGAGCGATGTCGGTCACCACCACCTTCTTCGGCGTCTGGTGGGTCGAAGACACCCACCATTATTCATCGGATGCGGTCATCGTCCTGGTCGTGCTCCACGTCGTGGGCGTGGTGCTGATGGGGCTACTCCAGCGCGAGAGCCTGGTCCGCGCGATGATCACCGGACGCAAGCGCATCCGCGGCCATTCCTAAAAATATCGTTGCCGATCGATGCACGCGTCCTGCAGCCGGCTCGGGCACGGTCGCGGCATGGCCTCAGGCTGTTCGTCAGATCGAGTTGTACGAGTACCGTTAACATGCCGGTAAGCATGCAATCAGGCACGGCACAAAATTAACGTGAATGGCGGTTAGCCGATCCACCATCGATAACTATCGACGATGGAGCGCTGCTGGATGTTCCGCGTTTTCTCCTGCCTTGCGGTCGAGCACGATTGGCGGCTCGTTGTACTCGCTGGTCTGGTCTGCTTCGCTGCAAGTATTGTCGCGGTCAGCATCTTTCATCGTGCGATCGCGACGCGCGCAAGAACGCGGTGGATCTGGATCACGATTGCCGGCGCGGCCATCGGATACGGCATCTGGGCAACGCATTTCGTCGCGATGCTCGCCTACGAGCCGGGCGTTCCAACGGGCTACGGCATCGTGCCGACCGCGTTTTCTCTCGCTGCGGCAATGCTTCTGACCTCGGTCGGCTTCGGCGTTGCAGTCGGCACCTCCGGCCGGTGGCGCGCGATGGCAGGGGGCGTCATCATCGGCGGCGGCATTGCCAGCATGCACTATCTCGGGATGTGGGCACTTGAGGTGCCGGGTCGAGTCGTCTGGTCGGTGGACCTCGTGTTCGTCTCGATCATTTTAGGCATGTGTCTCGGCTGCGCCGCGCTGGCTGTCGCGCTCATGTACCAGGGCTACCGGGGCACCCTTGCGGCGGCAATCCTGCTGACACTCGCGATCGTATCGCATCATTTCACGGCCATGGGGGCGGTGCAGATCACGCCAGATCCAACGCGAGCGACGACGGATAGCCTTTCGCTTTCTCCGGCCCTCCTCGCGCTTGCTATCGCCGGTGTGGCGCTATCCGTGCTGGGAATGAGCCTGGTCGGCGTGCTGGCCGATCGTCGCCTGGCGACCCGGACCGCCAGGTTCGAGGAGATCATCAACCAGCTCTCGGTTGCCCGGCAGCAGCTCGAAGGCTCGCAGAACGAACTGCAGGACCAGAAGCTCAGGCTTGATACGGCCATCAACAACATGGTCGAGGCTCTCTGCATGTTCGATGCGGAGAGGCGACTTGTGGTCTGCAACGAGCGATATGCCCTGCTCTATCGGCTGCCACCAGAGCTGCTGCGAACGGGGACCCCGCACGCCGACATCATCAGGCATCGCGTCGTGACCGGCATTCTCAAGAGCGACACCAGCGAGGGCGCAGCCGAGCAGTTCCTGTCGAAATTGGCCGCGTTGCCGTTCGATGCAGTCTCGAGCAGAATCGACGAGTTCACGGATGGTCGGTTGATCTGCGTGACGCGACAGCCGATGGCCGGCGGCGGGTGGGTGGCCACGCATCTTGATGTCACCGAACAACGCCGGTCCGAGGCCAGGATCGCTCATATGGCGCAACACGATGCGTTGACCGATCTGCCAAATCGCGTGCTGCTCAGGGAGCGGATGGAGCACGCCATTGCGGTTACGCGTAGCGGCGGCGTCGATCTGGCCGTGCTCATGCTCGATCTCGATCGCTTCAAGGAAGTCAACGACACGCTCGGACATCCGGCAGGCGATTCCCTGCTGCGCGCCGTTTCTGCGCGTCTGCGCGAGTGCACCACGGAAACCGCGCTGATCGCTCGACTAGGCGGCGACGAGTTCGCCGTGATCGACTACGTGACCAACCCGGCCGTCGAGGCCGCCACCCTCGCCGAGAACATCAGAAAGGCGCTCTGCGAACCCTTTGATCTCGGCGATCACCGGGTCACGGTGGGCACCAGCATCGGCATTGCCATCGCGCCGCGCGATGGCAGTGATTCCGACGGGCTCATGAAGAGCGCGGATCTCGCCCTCTACTCGGCCAAGAGTGGTGGACGTGGCGCATTCCGCTTCTTCGAGCCGGAACTCGACCAGCTCATGCATGCACGACGCAACCTGGAGCGCGACATGCGGGATGCGCTTGCTGGCCGCGAATTCGAGCTGCACTACCAGCCATTCGTCAATACCGCGACCGGCGAGATCCGCGGCTTCGAAGCCTTGCTGCGCTGGCACCACCCGCGGCGTGGTCTGGTCTTGCCCGGCGAATTCATACCGCTCGCGGAGGAGGCCGGCTTGATCGTGCCGCTGGGAGAATGGATCTTGAGGACGGCCTGTGCGGAAGCCGCCAAATGGCCTGCCCATCTTAAGATCGCGATCAACCTGTCTCCCGCTCAATTCAGGAGCAAGGAGCTTGTTCCGGTCATTGTCGATGCACTGGCGAGCTCGGAAATTGCGCCACACCGGCTCGAGCTCGAGGTCACCGAGACGGTGATCATGCATGACAGCGAAGCCGTATTCGCAGCACTTGGTCAATTGCGCGAGCTCGGCGTGCGAATCGCCCTGGACGACTTCGGCACCGGCTATTCATCGCTGAGCTTTCTGCAGAGATTTCCGTTCGACAAAATCAAGGTCGACCGCAGCTTCGTCAGCGAACTGTCCAGCGCAAGGGCAGACGCGCACCATCTCGCGCGAGCAGTCGTTCGCTTCGCAGTCAGCCTCGGCAAGACGACGACCGCCGAAGGCGTCGAAACGAAGGAGCAACTGGACGTACTCCGTGAAGAGGGATGCGTCGAAACGCAAGGCCACTACTTCGGTCGGCCGATGCCCGCATCCGCCATTGCGAAAATGTTGCGGCGAGGTGCCAAGCGAGGTGACAAGGCAGCCGTCTGCGCTGCGTGAGCACCCGCATCCTCACTGCAGCGGAGGATCGCCGCTGGTGCGCTTCTTGGCGAGGTCCATCTCCGTCACCGCGATCAGAATCTCGGCGCGGGTCTTCAGGTCGGGCGCCTCCAGCATGGCCTGCTTCTCCGCGGGGCCATAGGGCGACATCATCGCCAGCGCGTTGACGAGCGCTTCGTTGGGCGCGCTTTCGACGCCTTCCCAGTCGACCTTGAGATTGTTGGCCTTCAAAAAGTCTGCCAGCACGGCCAGCAGCGCCTCGCGGTCGACCTCGTCCTCGCCCATGCGCGCGGTGAAGTCGTCGACGAAGGCGAAGAAATCCACCTTGCACTGCCGGTAGGCAGTGAGCACCTCGAGCTCCTCGACCACCTTGAAGCGCGAGACGCCGGTGAGCTCGAGGATGTAGCGGCCATCGCCGGATTCGGCGAGCTGGGTGATGCGGCCGACGCAGCCGACGCGGAACAGCGTCGGCTTGTCGGAATTCTTCGGCGAGTGCGCGACATCAGGCTGGATCATGCCGATCAGGCGATGTCCGTCGCGGAAGGAATCGTCGACCATCGACAGGTAGCGCGGCTCGAAGATGTTGAGCGGCATCTGGCCGCGGGGCAGCAGCAGCGCGCCCGGCAGCGGAAACACCGGAATGATCTCCGGGAGGTCGGCGGGTCCGCGATATTCGATGTTGATCGGCATCTGGTCCCGGTCCCCGCTGACTTGGTCAACCGCGCCTACGAAAACAGGATCGTCGACAAGCGCTTGCGTCCCTCGACGGTTGCATCATCCGTGCCGCCCCAGGCTTCGAAGAACTGCACCAGCTGCTTGCGGGCGCCGTCGTCGTTCCATTTGCGGTCGCGCTTGACGATCGCGAGCAGCTGCTCGGTAGCGGCCGCACGGTTGCCTTGCGCGTTGAGCGCGGTCGCGAGGTCGAATCGGGCCTGATGATCGAGCGGGTTTGCGGCGACTTTCTGTTCCAGCTCGGCGACCGGTCCGAGCGATTGCGCCTGCTCGGCGAGATCGATCGCGGTCTGCACGGCCTTCACCGCGGGGTCGTTGCGCTTGGACTCCGGCACCATGGCGAGCGTCTGCTTGGCCTGCTCCATTGCGCCGGAGACGGCATAGCATTTTGCGAGGCCAGCGAGCGCCGCGATGTTGGTGGCATCATGCTGAAGCACCTCGGCGTATATCTGCGCCGCCGCAGCCGCATCGCCCTCGGCGAGCACGGCTTCAGCCTCCTGCAGGATCTCGGCGATACTGGGCTCGCCCGGCGCGGTCATGCCCTTGGTCAGCTTTTCGATGAAGGCGTTGAGCTGGCTCTCGGGCACCGCGCCCATGAAGCCGTCGGCGGGCTGGCCGTTGACGAAGGCGATCACGGCCGGGATCGACTGGATGCCCATCTGGCCCGGGATCGCCGGGTGCTGGTCGATGTTCATCTTGACCAGCTTGACCTTGCCCTTGGCCGCCTTGACCGCCTTTTCGAGCAGAGGGGTGAGTTGCTTGCAGGGGCCGCACCACTCCGCCCAGAAATCGATCAGCACCGGCTGGCGCTTCGATTCCTCGATGACGTCCTTCACGAAGGTCTGGGTGGTGGTGTCCTTGATCAGATCGGCCGCAGCCGGGCCCGCCGCTCCGTTACCCTGGTCGATGATCGTCACGGGATCCCCTCGTCTATGTCCGGAATGGCGGGTCTTTAGCACGCCGCCACACCTTATGCTCGCTGTCGGCTCCTAAATTGGGCCGCGACGGCCGAATTTCAATCCACCGAGGCCGATTCGCCAGTTCCGGGGCAGTTTCGGGCCATTTCGCCGCATTCAGGCTCCATATGGGGCCCCAAGAACCGAATCTAGATCGCCGGTAGCTGTTGCATTCCCCTCCCGGTTTTGGCATACGACAGCCGTTGCCGGCGCGTCACGCGACCGACACAGGATGCGGGTGTAGCTCAGTGGTAGAGCACGACCTTGCCAAGGTCGGGGTCGAGGGTTCGAGCCCCTTCGCCCGCTCCAATTTTTCCCAAAGCATCCAGCCGATCCGGACGGAAACGTGGTTCGCCGCGCCGCTGGCGGCTGTCCTGGGTTCGCAATGACAATTCTGGTCACCGGCAGCGCAGGCCACCTCGGGGAAGCCATCCTCCGGACCCTCCGGGCTCGCGGATCCCCCGTGCGCGGGATCGATCTGAAGCCATCGCCCTTCACCGACGCGGTCGGCTCGATTGTCGATCCCGGCTTCGTGCGCAGCCAGATGGACGGCGTCACCGCCGTCATCCACACCGCGACGCTGCACAAGCCGCATGTGGGGACCCACAGCAAACGAGACTTTGTCGACACCAACGTCACCGGCACGCTCAACCTGCTAGAGGCGGCGGCGAGCGCCGGCGTGCGCAGCTTCGTCTTCACCAGCACCACCAGCGCGTTCGGCTCGCAGCTCCGCTCCGGGGCGGGACAGGCGGCGGTCTGGGTCACCGAGGATCTGCCGCCGGTGCCGAAGAACATCTACGGCACCACAAAACTGATGGCGGAGACCCTGTGCGAGCTGTTCTATCGCGAGCGCGCTCTGCCGGTCGTCGTCTTGCGGACCTCGCGCTTCTTTCCGGAAGATGATGACGATCCGGCGATGCGCTCGGCCTACACGCTGGAGAACGCGCAGGCCAACGAGCTGCTCTATCGCCGGCTGGACATCGCGGACGCCGTGAGCGCGCATCTGCTCGCCGCCGAACGCGCCCCGAAGATCGGTTTCGTCCGCTACATCGTCTCCGCCACCAGCCCGTTCGAGCCGCGCCATCTCGCCGCGCTTGCGCGCGATGCGGCCGGTGTCGTGCGCGAGCTCTATCCGGATTGCGCGCAGCTGTATGCGGCGCGAGGCTGGAACCTCCTCCCCGAGATCGACCGCGTCTATGTCAACGAGCGCGCGCGGCGTGAGCTCGGCTGGCGGCCGGAATTCGACTTCGCGCATGTGCTGAGCTGCCTTCGCGAGGGTCGCGATTTTCGCAGTGCGCTGGCGCGCGAGGTCGGCGCGAAAGGCTATCATGACGCGGTGTTCGACGACGGGCCTTACCCTGTCGCCCCCTGAGCGCCGCGTTCGTCATTTTGCTCGATGCATCAAATGCCTGTCCGGCGTCACCGCGCGCAACCCGGCCCGAGCCGTTCTACTGTGCATGGGGTTGTTTTCGCAGTTTTTGTTTTGGCCCGTCTCTCGTGCTGTCTGAAGGCGAGCCGCCTGCCGGTCTGATTCCGCGTTGCAGCGAGAACGCTGTCGTCGCGGTGTTCGCGCTCATTGACACTCCGTCTCAATATTTAATGAGCGCAACCGCAACCCATGCGATGCCCTTCTCAGCACTCGCAGATGTGCTAGCCTTTTTATGTCTGCCTCTCGGCAGACCCCAAACTTCGCCTCTCGACTAGCAAAACAAAATAAATCGCAGCCCTGGCGGCTGCCTTAGGGGAGTGACGCGATGACATCGATGTTCCATCGATCCGTGTTGGCACTTGCGGCCGTGGCCCTTCTTGCGGGGACCAGCGCCGGCAGCGCGCAACAGCAGGACAAGAGCAAACCGCTGAAGAAATACGAATCCGGCACCAAGGAGTTCTGGACCCATCCGCCAGATGACTGGTTCCTCGGCGACGAGACCGAGGCGCAGAAGGGTCTCGCGCCGCCGTCGGGTCCGCCGACCGGCGCCTCCGATGCCGAGCTCGCCAACATCATCAAGAAGGTCAAGCTGCCGCCAGGATTCAAGATGGAGGTCTATGCCTCCGGCGTGCTGGCCGCGCGGCAGATGGCCTGGGGTGACAAGGGCACGCTGTTCGTCGGCTCGTTCGGCCTCGGCAACGTCTATGCCATCAAGGACAACAACGGAAAGAAGGAGGTCAAGACCGTCCTCAAGGGCCTCAACATGCCCACCGGTCTCGCCTTCAGGGACGGCGCGCTCTACGTCATCGCTGTCGACAAGCTGATCCGCTACGACAATGCGGAGGCCAATCTCGACAAGCTCGGCGACGGCAAGGTCGTCTATGACGACATGCCGTCCTATGCCGCGCATGGCTGGAAGTACATCGCAGTCGACAAGGAGGGCTGGTTCTACATTCCGTTCGGACCGCCCTTCAACATTGGTGTCCCGCCGACCAGCGTCTCGCAGATCCGCCGCGTCGATCCCAAGACCGGCAATGCCGAGATCTACGCGCTCGGTGTCCGCAACTCGGTCGGCGGCGACGTCGATCCGCGCACCGGCAAGTACTGGTTCACCGAGAATGCCCGCGACTGGATCAGCGATGATCTGCCCTCGGACAAGCTGAACATGATCAACCGGATCGGCGAGCATTTCGGCTATCCCTATTGCCACCAGGGCAATCTGCCGGACGACAAGTTCGCCATGGGCCACAAATGCTCCGAGTTCACGCCGCCGGTGTTGAACCTCGGTGCGCACGTCGCTCCGCTCGGCATGAAGTTCTATACTGGCGACCAGTTCCCCGCCGAGTACAAGAACAACATCCTGATCGCCGAGCACGGCTCCTGGAATCGCCACAAGTACCAAGGCGGCCGCATCATGCGCGTGATCGTCGGGCCTGACGGCAAGAACCCCAAGCAGGAGGTGTTCGCCTCCGGCTGGATCGAGGGCGACCAGGGCTATCTCGGTCGTCCTGACGACATCATCCTCGCCAAGGACGGATCGATCCTCGTCGCCGACGACTGGGCCGGCGCGATCTACCGCATCAGCTACAGCAAGAAGTAGCACGACAAGAGAAAGAGGCTGCGGTGGCCGGAGGGTGCCGCAGCCTCTTTGCTGAAAACGTGGATGTTGTCGTTCCGGATTGCGCGCCAGCGCAAGTCCGGAACCCATAACCATAAATCGGGGTTATGGATTCTCGGATGCGCAATTGCGCATCTTAGCTCGTGCTTCGCACGCCCTGGAATGAGCTAATTAGATCGGAATTCCCACGATGCGCCGCCAGTTTTCTTCTTACGCCATCGGCGCGCTCTCGCTTGCGGCGCTCGCATCCGTCCCGGCTCAGGCTGCGGACAATGCTGCGATCAAGGAGAAGGCTGCCGTCTGCTCCGGCTGTCACGGCGAGAACGGCATTTCGCAGACGGAGAATATCCCCTCGCTGGCCGGCCAGCCTGATCAGTTCATCCAGTGGCAGCTCGTGTTCTTCCGCGCGGGCTCGCGCAAGAACGACCAGATGCAGCCGATCGTCGAGGAGATCACCAATGAGGACATCCGCAATCTCGGCGCTTATTTCTCGCAACTGACGCCGCCGAAGGGACCGGAGGACAGCGACCCAGACCTGTCGAAGAAAGGCGCGCAAGTTGCCGCAGGCCGCCGCTGCGCCTCATGCCATACGGACAGCTTCGCCGGCACCAAGGGAGTGGCGCGACTGGCTGGCCAGCGCGAGGAATATCTGGTCAAGGCGTTGCGCGACTACAAAGCGGGCCAGCGCGTCGGCGGCGGCGTCGCCGCGATGGCCGATGTCGCCTATCACATGAGCGACGAGGAAATCACGGCGGTCTCGCACTATCTCACGCATTTGAAATAGTGCGGGGCTAGTTGCGGCAATCTCCGCTGTCGTCCCGGACAAGCGCGCCTCAAGCGCGCGCAGATCCGGGACCCATAACCACAGGAAGATGTGGTTACGAGGGCTCGGAGTGACGACGTCGCGCACAATGTAGTCTTGTGGCTATGGGTTCCGGATCTGCGCTTACGCTTGTCCGGGACGACACCGAGTGTGTGGCTGGGTGTTACCCCGCCCGCTGCCTCTCATACGCCTTCAAATGCGTGTAGGCGATGCGCAGCTTGGGCACCGGCACCTTGGCGGCATCGGCGCGTGCGATGAGATCGCCGATGACGTGATCGGCTTCGACCGGCAGGCCCGCCTTGATGTCGCGGAACATCGAGGCCGTCATCGGCGAGCCTTCGGCGGTGAGGTTGCCCTTCACTCGCTCGAAGAACGGCCCGCCCGGCGTATAGCCCGACGCGGTGGCGATCGCGCTGGTCTCATCGAGCATGCCGAGCAGGAAGTCGCGGCCGCCGGGCGCGGCGAGGATGTTGCCGACGGAGGTGCGCATCAGGCTGGTGGAGGCCGCAAGCGAGGACAGGAACACCCACTTCTCCCACATGTCCTGCATGATGTTCTGGCTGGCGGCGGCACCGGTGATACCGCTCTTGAAGGCCTCGTCGATCGCCTTGACGCGATCTGACAGCTTTCCGTCGCGCTCGCCGTAGTTCAGCGACTGCATCGGTTGGAGCTGCACCACCTCGCGTTTCTCGTTCAGGGTCGCCGCGATGGCGCAGAGGCCGCCGAGCACGCGCTCCTTGCCGAATTTTGCATCGAGGATATCGAGATGCTTCATGCCGTTCAGCATCGGGATGATCGCCGTATCAGGTCCGACCGCCGGCGCAAACGATTTGATGGCGTCGTCGAGATCGAACGCCTTGCAGCTCAAGAGCACGACGTCAAACTTGTCCTTGAGCGCGTCGGCTTGCACGGTCGGCGGATTCTTCAAGGTCACATCGCCATTCGGGCTCTTGATGATGAGGCCGGCGCTTGCGAGCTCGCCGGCGCGGCGCGGCCGGACCAGGAAGGTGACGTCGCGGCCGGCTTGCAACAGCCTGCCACCAAAATAGCCGCCGATGGCGCCGGCGCCGACCACGAGGATACGCATGGGATGCTCCATTGTTGCTCTTGATTATTACTCTTGGCGGCTACTTATAATCGCCATTTCGAGCGAAGCGAAGCAATCCAGAATGTTGCCGCGATCACATTCTGTCGCCGGAGAATGAGCGGCTAAGTCCCGAGCACCATCTCCTCGACCTCGCGCAGCTGCTCCTTGCCGAAGAACATCTCGTTGCCGACGAAGAAGGTCGGCGAGCCGAACGCGCCGCGGGCAACGGCGTCCTCGGTGTTCTTGATCAGCCTGCCCTTCACCTCGGGTTCCTGGCTGCGGGCGAACAGCTTCTGGGCGTCGAGCCCGGATGAGGCCAGCGCCTTCGCCGCGATCTCGGGATCGTCCATCTTCTTCGGCTCGCGCCACATGTGGTGAAAGGCCGCCTCGACGTATTTTTCGAATACACCCTCGAGCTGTGCGGCAATCGCCGTGCGCATCAGGTTCAGCGTGTTGATGGGGAAATGCGGATTCCAGACATAGGGCTGGACATGGAAGCGCTTGATGAAGCGCTCGGTCTCGACCTGATGGAATTCACGCTTGTTCTTGATGCCCGCGAGCGTCTCGGCCGGCGACTTGTTGTTGGTCGACTTGAAGATGCCACCGAGCAGGATCGGCACATATTCGAACTTGACGCCGATGCGCTGCTCGATCGCGGGGATCGCGAGGTGGCTGAGATAGGCATTCGGGCTGCCGAAATCGAACAGGAATTGCGGGGTTGTGCGGGTCAAAATCGTCTCCGTGACCTAACTTTTTTGATCTGGCTTACCCACATTGTGACGCAGCGTGCCCTGCGGGTCCACCGTTTAATGATGAGCATAATACTTTGGGAATCAGACCAGCCGCCGGATCGCCCGCTTGCGCCAGACCATGAGGTAATAGCCCATCTGCAAAACAAACATGGCGCAGAACACGATGGGATAAGCGGCCCACACGCCCGCAAGGCCGATCGTGTGGCTCAGGATCACCGCGGCCGGCAGCTCGATCGCGAGGATCGCGAAGATCGAGAGCAGCATGGGCGTCAACGCGACGCCGGCCGCGCGCATGGCACCTGAGAACACTGTGGCGAGGCCAAACGGCACCGAGCTCCACAGGGCGATGTCGAGCAGGCCTTTTGCCAGATCGAGCACGGCGGCATCGGTGATGAAGATGCCGAGGATCGCGCGCGGCGCGAGATAGATCAGCGCGACGAGCCCGCCGGTCAAAACGAGGTTGAAAGCGAGCCCGGTCCGCACGATGCCGTCGAGCCGGGCCCTGTCGCCGCTGCCGACAGCCTGCGCGCCGAGGATCGAGACCGCGATCGAAATCGACATCGCCGTGAACTGCGTGTAGCCCATCACCTGGTTGACGGCGCCATAGGCCGCAGTGGCGTCCGATCCAAACCCGTTGACGAGGCCGAGCAAGACCAGCTCTGCGATCGCCATCACCACCATGCCGATGGCGCTCGGCAATCCGATGCCGAGGATTTTTCCGAGCATGGCGCGGTTGAGCCGCAGGTGACGCAGCAGCGCCGCGTCTGGCGCGAGCGCGTGCTTCTTTCGTAGCAGATAGAGTGCCAGCGCGATCAACGTGAGGGCGTTCGAGATTGCGGCCGCCCATGCCGGGCTGGTGATGCCGGCCGCCGGCAGTCCGAATGACCCACGGATCAACATCGGCGTCAGGATCAGCCCGATCGCGGTCGACAACGCCAGCGCCAACAGCGGCGTCAGCGCATCGCCGACGCCGCGGATCATCGCCGTCATCAACAGGAAGATGAAGCCGAGCGGCATCGTCAGCAGCATGATGCGCGCATAGGCGCTGGCCTGGTCGAGAATGTCCGCGGGCGTGGCGAGCGCCATCATCAGCTGACGGCTGAAGAGCCCGCCGATCAGCGCCACTGAGATTGAAAGCAGAAGGCCGATCGCGAGCGTCGTGCCTACGACGCTCTTGATCCGGCCGTGCTCGCCCGCGCCAAAGGCCTGGCCGATCAGCACGGTCGCGCCGGTGCTCAGCCCCATCACGAAGGCGAACAGGAAGAACATCACCGGGAAGAAGACTGAGACCGCGGCGAGCGCATCGACGCCGATCATCTGGCCGAGATAGACGTTGCTGACGGTGCCGAACAGCGATTGTAGCGCGTTGCTCAGCATCAAGGGTGCGAGGAAGCGGAGGAATGTTGTCCAGAGCGGCTTGGGGACAGACATGGATTGGCCTTTCATCAGGGCGTGCGAAGCCGTTGCCGCGCAATGCGCGGCTTGGGCCGTCGATGGAGGTGTGAGGAGCGGCGCGCGGTTTACGCGCGGTCGCTGTAGGCGAGCTTGACGATGTGGTCGCGGATATCGGTCGGCCAGTCCGCAATCAGCCCGGTGAAGCGTCGCCGGTCATCGGCAAACAGCGCGCGCGAGGCTTCCTCGAACTGCGGCAGGTTGCCCGCCATGGTCGACATGAAGTGATAGGCCGCGTCGCGCGCCTGCCGTTCGCGGTCCTTGTCGCCGCTGGCGCGCCTGGCCTCGTCGACGAGCTTGCGCAGCGCGACCGAGGCGCCGCCCGCTTGTGCGTTTAGCCACTCCCAGTGTCGCGGCAGCAACGTCACCTCGCGCGCGACCACGCCGAGCTTCGGCCGCCCGCGCCCGCGCGGCTCGCTCGGTGGAGTGCTCTCCTCGACCGGCGGCGGCACAAGCTTCGCCAACCGCGCCAGGACCTCGCGATCCCCGCCCCGCAGATCGAAGTCGATCGATCGGCCGGTGCCGTCCTCGAAGATGAGGATGGGCTCGTCCGGCCGTTGCGCTACCCGCTTGACGACCAGCGCGACCTCGCCTGCCGGCCCGGACACCAGGCGACGCTGCCCCTGGAAGGCTGTGAAAATCTTCTGCATTGGAATCATTGACATTTTGACGACGTTGGGTCATTTAATACCCGGGTAAATTGTCGGCGTCAATATACCCGGGTGAAAACATCCGTCCTGATGGCTCGACATTGTGATCCCAGGCTGGCACGAACGGCGCCGCGACTGCGCACGCCTAGCCACTACGCCTTGCCCCGGGGACCTCGCCGATGCTGACCGTTCACCACCTCAACAATTCCCGTTCGCAGCGCGTGCTGTGGCTGCTCGAAGAGTTGGGCGTGCCCTACGAGATCGTGCGCTATCAGCGGCAGCCGGACATGCGCGCGCCGAAGGAGCTGCGCGCCATTCATCCGCTTGGCAAGTCGCCCGTCATCACCGACAACGGCAACACTATCGCCGAGTCGGGCGCGATCATCGAATATCTCATCGCGACCTACGGCAACGGCCGGCTGATCCCGCCGCCGAACACGCCGGAGCGGCTGCGCTTCACCTATTGGCTGCATTACGCCGAAGGGTCCGCGATGCAGCCGCTGCTGTTGAAGCTGCTGTTCACGCTGATGCCGAAGCGCGCACCCGCGCTGCTGCGTCCGCTGGTGCGCAAGGTCTCGAACCAGGCGCTGACCACCCTGGTCAATCCGCAGCTCAAGCAGCACATGGATTACTGGGAAGGCGAGCTTGCAAAGAGCGAGTGGTTCGCCGGCAACGAGTTCACCGCAGCCGACATCCAGATGAGCTTTCCGCTGGAAGCGGCGCAAGCGCGCGGCGGGCTCGAGCAGGGCCATCCCAAGGCGATGGCGTTCCTCGAGCGCATCCACGCGCGGCCTGCCTATGCGCGCGCATTGGAAAAGGGCGGGCCGTATCAGGTGGGACGGTAGTTCTTTTTTATCGTCATCCCGGGGGCGCCCGAAGCGCGAACCCGGAATGACGAGATCCCGGGTTCGGCTCTGCGAGCCGCCCCGGGATGACAGTGACTGCTAGTGCGCGTGCAACACGCGTCCGCGCGTCTCCGGCAGCGCGAAGGCGGCGATGAAGAACAGCGCGTAAGCGACCACCGCGAAGATCGCGGTCGCATTCGCAAGCGAGGTCGACGCCGACAGCGCGCCGACGAGGAACGGAAACAGCGCGCCGATCCCGCGGCCGAAATTGTAGCAAAAGCCTTGGCCGGAGCCGCGCAGCCGCGTTGGATAGAGCTCGGTCAGGAACGCGCCGATTACTGCCCCGCAGCTTCTGCGCCGCGCGTGCGCGGATCGGGTGCGCCGAGCGGCCCGTTGGGTGTCACGACAATCGAATTGGCCGACGTCTGCCCCATCGGCTCGACGATGACATGGCCCATCGCCTTCAGCTTACCCAGAACATCGCTCGGAAAGCCGCCCTCGACACGGACTTCGTCCGGCAACCATTGGTGATGCAGCCGTGGCGCTGCGACGGCGGCCGCAACATCCATCCTGTAATCGAGGACGTTGACGATGACCTGCAGCACGCTCGAAATGATGCGGCTGCCGCCGGGCGAGCCCGTTACCAGCACCGGCTTGCTGTCCTTCAGCACGATGGTCGGCGACATCGAGGACAGCGGCCGCTTGCCGGGGCCCGGCAGATTGGCCTCGAAGCCGACGAGACCGTAGGCATTGGAGGCGCCGATTGCGGCGGTGAAATCGTCGAGCTCGTTGTTGAGCAGCACGCCGGTGCCGTCGGCAACGAGGCCGACGCCGTAGCTGAAGTTCAGTGTATAGGTGTTGCTGACGGCGTTGCCGCTGGAATCGACGACGGAAAAATGCGTGGTGTTGCTGCCCTCGCGCGGCGAGGGAGCCGCGGAAACGAGCTCCTTCGACGGCGTGGCGCGTTCGGCGGAGATGCCGGCGCGCAGCTTGGCGGCGTAGTCCTTCGCGACGAGCGTCTCGATCGGCGCGTTGACGAAGGCGGGATCGCCGAGATAGCGCGCGCGATCTGCGTAGGCGCGCTTCATCGCCTCGATCAGAAGATGCAGCGATGCCGGCGATCCCTGCTTCAGATCGGCGAGCTGAAAGCCCTCGAGGATGTTGAGCGTCTCCACCAGCACGACACCGCCCGACGAAGGCAGCGGCATCGACACGATGTCATAGCCGCGATAGGTGCCGCGCACCGGCGCGCGGATCACGGCCTGATAGGCCTTCAAATCGGCGGGCGTCATGATGCCGCCGGCGTCCGTCACGGCTTTGGCGAGCTTTTCCGCGACCGGTCCTTCATAGAAGCCGCGTGGCCCCTGTGCGGCGACGGCCGAGAGCGTTTCAGCGAGATCGCCCTGCACCAACCTGTCGCCTTCGCCCAGCGGCGTGCCATCGGGCCGCGAGAAGATTTTCGCCGAGGAGGGCCAGCGTGCCAGCCGCCGGTGCCAGTTAGGCAGCGTGTCGGCCATATCGTCGCCGACGGCGAAGCCGTCGCGGGCCAGCGCGATCGCGGGCGCAAGCAATTGCGCCAGGGTGAATTGCCCCGAGCCGTATTTCTGCAATGCCAAAGCGAGGCCCGCGACCGTGCCGGGCACGCCGACACCGAGCGCGGAATCCCGTGACTTCGCCGTATCGGGCTTGCCGTCGGCGCCGAGGAAGATTTGCGGCGTGGTGGCCGCCGGCGCCGTCTCGCGGTAATCGATCGTGATGTCTTCGTTGCGGTCCGCGGAATGGATCACCATGAAGCCGCCGCCGCCGATATTGCCGGCACGCGGATAGGTCACGGCCATCGCAAAGCCGGTCGCGACCGCAGCATCGACCGCATTGCCGCCGCTCCGCAGGATATCGGCACCGATCTGCGCAGATATCCTCTCCTGCGCGACGACCATGCCGTGCTCGGCGGCGACGGCGCGCACCGTGTCAGGCGCGGCTGGGACATAGGCCCGTCGCGCATCCTGGGCGGCTGCCGGTGACAGTCCAAACGCCAGGGCGGCTATGAAGGCGAAAAATGTCCGCCTTGTCGAATTTGACGACATCATCAAGCTTCCGCCGTGGCTTCGAACCAGTTCACATGCCTCGCTGCAATGCTATACGGTTTGCCCCAAGAGAGGCAAAACTGTTCGTGATGAGGACTGCGTGATGACGACGATCGCCCCGGATGTGCGCATGGCCGGCGTGGCGCGGACCTATCCGCCGCGCGCCGCCGTCGTCAGCTGGATTTTCTTCGACTGGGCCGCGCAGCCTTATTTCACGCTGATCACGACCTTCGTGTTCGCGCCCTATTTCGCCACCAGCATTGCGCCGAACCCCGCCACCGGCCAATCGATGTGGGGATTTGCGATGGCGGCCGCGGGCCTTGCGATCGCGTTGATGTCGCCGGTGCTGGGCGCCATCGCGGACGCCTCGGGCCGCCGTAAGCCGTGGATCGCCGGGTTCGGTGCGCTGCTGGTGGTTGCATCCTGCACGCTATGGATCGGCAAGCCCGGCGATCCCTCCATCATTCCGCCACTGCTCATCGCAGTCGCGCTCGCCAGCGTCGGCGCGGAATTCGCTACCCTCTTCAACAATGCGATGATGCCGACGCTGGTGCCGCCGGAGCGCATCGGACGGCTCTCCGGCACCGGCTGGGCCACCGGCTATGTCGGTGGAATCGTCAGCCTGATCATCGTGCTCGGTTTCCTCGCGGCCAACCCGCAGACCGGCCGCACATTACTCGGCTTCACGCCGCTGTTCGGGCTCGATCCGGTCAGCCATCAGGGCGATCGCATCGTGGGGCCGCTGACCGGGCTGTGGTTCATCGTCTTCGTGACACCGCTGTTCCTGTTCACGCCGGATTATCCGGCGAAGCGCCCGGTGCGCGAGGCTTTGCGTGAGGGGCTGTTGGAGCTGAGGCAATCGATCAGAAGCCTGCCGCAGCAGAGATCGCTGGCGGCATTTCTGCTCGCCAATATGATCTATACGGATGGTCTGGTGTCGCTGTTCGCCTTTGGCGGCATCTATGCCGCGGGCACCTTCGGCTGGCACACCATCCAGATCGGCACCTTCGGCATCATGCTCGCGATTGCCGGCGCATTTGGCGCATGGTTCGGCGGCAAGCTGGATGATCGTCTCGGGCCGAAGCGCGTCATCGCCGGCAGCTTGCTCGTGCTGCTGCTGTCCGTGGCGGCAATTCTCCTGGTCGACAAGGACAGCGTGTTGTTCATCAAGGTCGCGCCGCCGCAAGCAGACGCTCCCTTGTTCTCGAGCGCGGCCGAGCGCGCCTATCTCGTGCTGGGCTGCCTCATTGGCGCGGCCGGCGGTCCACTCCAGGCGGCCTCACGCACGCTGCTGATCCACCTCGCACCGAAGGACCGCATCGCGCAGTATTTCGGCCTGTTCGCGCTGACCGGGAAGGTGACGTCCTTCATCGGACCGCTGCTGATCGGCACGATCACCGCGGTGACCGCAAGCCAGAAGGCCGGCATGGCGGTGCTGGTGGTGTTCTTCGTCGCGGGGCTGGGGCTGTTGATGCGGGTGAAAAAAGACTAGCTAACTCTCGCCGTCGTCCCTGCGAACGCAGGGACCCATACCGCGTGATCTCTCGTTGGCGCGACGCGGCCAATACCGCGGACTGAACTTCTCCCTGTGGTAATCGCGACGAGCGCAAGCGCTCGCGCGGAGGTCCCGGATCGGCGCGCGCTTAGGGCGCGTTGTCCGGGACGACGTGTGGAGGGAGTGGTCGAAGCAACCCGGATTTCGCTTCGCTCCATCCGGGCTACGCTTGTGGTGAAGTCTCAGTGCCGGAAATGCCGCGTGCCCGTGAACACCATGGCGATGCCGTGCTCGTCGGCGGCCTTGATCACCTCGTCGTCACGCATCGAGCCGCCGGGCTGCACCACCGCGGTGGCGCCGGCCTCGATGCAGGCGAGCATGCCGTCGGCGAAGGGGAAGAACGCATCCGACGCCACCACCGAGCCCTTGGTGAGCGGCTCGGCGAGCTTCAGCTCGTTCGCCGCATCCTGGGCCTTGCGCGCGGCGATGCGGGCCGAATCGACCCGGCTCATCTGACCCGCGCCGATGCCGACGGTGGCGAGATCCTTGGCGTAGATGATCGTGTTCGACTTGACGTGTTTTGCGACCCGGAACGCAAACTTGAGGTCGCGCATTTCAGCGTCGGTCGGCGCGCGCTTGGTCACGATCTTGAAGGTCATGTCGTCGACCACGGCGTTGTCGCGGCTCTGCACCAGCAGGCCGCCGGCGACCGTCTTGGCGGTGAGGCCAGGCGCGCGCGGATCGGGCAGGCTGCCGGCGAGCAGCAGCCGCAGGTTCTTCTTGCCGCCGATGATGGCGATCGCTTCCTCGGTGGCGTCGGGCGCGATGATCACCTCGGTGAAGATTTTTGTGATCTCGCGGGCCGTATCCGCGTCCAGCGGACGATTCATCGCGATGATGCCGCCGAAGGCCGAGGTGGAATCGCAGGCCAGCGCCTTGCGATAGGCGTCGACGAGGTTTGATCCCTCCGCGACGCCGCAGGGGTTGGCGTGCTTGACGATGACGCAAGCCGCGGTGCGCTTGGCGTCAAACTCGCCGATGCATTCATAGGCCGCATCAGTGTCGTTGATGTTGTTGTAGGAGAGCTCCTTGCCCTGGAGCTGCCGGGCCGTGGAGACGCCCGGGCGCTTGTCGGGCGTCACGTAGAACGCCGCGGTCTGGTGCGGGTTCTCGCCGTAGCGCAGCGACTGGATCAACTTGCCGCCGAAGGCGCGGAAGTCGGGCGCGTCGATCTCGAGCTGGCGATTGAACCAGTTCGAGATCGCGGCATCGTAAGCGCCGGTGCGCGCATAGGCCTTCGCGGCAAGCCGCCGGCGCAGTTTCAGCGTGGTCGCGCCCTTGTTGGCGGCGAGCTCGTCGAGCACGGCCTTGTAGTCATCTGCCTCCACGACAACGGCGACGTCGTCATGGTTCTTCGCGGCGGCGCGGATCATCGCGGGGCCGCCGATGTCGATGTTCTCGATGCAATCCTCGAAGCCGGCGCCTTTGTCGACGGTCGCCTCGAACGGATAGAGATTGACGACCAAAAGATCGATCGGCGCGATGCCGTGCGCCTTCATCGCGTCCACATGTTCCTTGTTGTCGCGGATCGCGAGCAGGCCGCCATGTACCTTCGGATGCAGCGTCTTGACGCGGCCGTCCATCATCTCGGGGAAGCCGGTGAGGTCGGAAACATCCTTCACCTTGAGGCCGGCCGCGGCGATTGCTTTCGCAGTGCCGCCGGTCGAGACCAGCTCGACATCATACGCGGCGAGCGCCTTTGCGAATTCGATCAGGCCGGTTTTGTCGGAAACGGAAAGCAGGGCGCGGGTGACGCGGCGGGGATGGTCAGTCATGAGCAAGATCCTCTGTCTTAAGGAGTGTCTATGCCCAGGCGCGCGGCAGATAAGTGTCGCGCTTCCCGATGGTGCTCCATCCAAGGTCGCCAGTCGCGCGAGCGAGGGCTCGATAGCAGTTTTCGGCGTGCTTCACAACGACCAGATAGGACTGAATCCGCGCGTTTACAGCGGAAGTTCCGGTTCGCGCCGAGCGTTGCGGCGGGCATTGGTGACGGTCGGCGATGCCGTCGAGCGGACAAAGCTCCAGCGGATCGAGGGCGCCTGCCGCGCGTCCTGCCGGATCACGATCTGGGCGGTGCGGCGCGGCCCGTCATTGCCGGCCAGGAACACGCTGTCCTCGAGGTCGACCTTGTCGTCGAGCGCCTCGAAGGTCCAGACGTCGCGGTTCGGCAGCACCAGCATGACGCCGCGCGCATCCGACAGCCGGCTCGCCTTCACTGCCGGATGCAGATGGAAGCGCAGCGCAAAGTCGGCGTCGGCACCCTTGAAGCGTCCGCCCTGCGGCGGCGACAGCGTGTCCTCGCCGTCGATGCGCGCGCCGTCATTGGCGATCATCAGCACGCGGCGGTGGATCGCGCCGAATTTGGAAAGATAGCCGTCATGCGAGGTCGTGAGCAGCGTGCCGTTCTGCACGATCTCGCGATAGCTCTCGACCTCGACGGGGCCGCTGGTAACCGGCGAGCCGTGCAAGAGCCGCTTCATCGCCGACATCTCGACGAACTGGCACGACGAAGTATCGTGATAGGTCAGCGTCGAATGCGCCGCGGTGCCGCGGGCGAACGGCCGCCAATTGTCGCGGCCCGTGGTCGGCATGCCGCAATTGGTGACGATGCGGCTGATGCCGGAAGACAGTTCGAACGACAGGCAGCCGGCATGGGCATCGTGGCTGACGCCGGCTGGCGGCGGCGGGCCGGTGTCGATGATCACAGTGGTCTGGCCGGCATCGAGGCGCTGAAAGCCGGTATGCGGCATGTTCGCCATCGGCGCGCCGTGGGTGTCGTCATAGGCGAGCAGCGTTGCGAGCAGGTCGGACGATGTCGCGCTCATGCCGTTGAACAGCGCGAAGTTACCGTCGCCGTGGCGGAAGAAGCGCAGCATCGGCATCATGCGGTCGATCGCGTTGAGCAGCGCCGGCGGTGGCGCGATATTACGCGCAGCAAACGTCTGCCGCAGCGGCAGCAGGTCGATCAGGAGTTCGATCAGCGCGCCCGGATTGCGGGAGATGTGTCCGCCGTCAGGCAGGATCTGCCGCTGCAATTCGTCCGACAGCTTCTTCGATGCGCTGCGGATTTGGCCCGCCTGGTTGGCGAGGCACAAGGCTGCATAGCACAGCGCGATCAGCACCTGGAGCTTCGGCACCCCGTCGGGAATGTTGACCATGGTGTAGCGCAGGAAGCGGATCTCGCGCGCGAGGGCGCGCAGGTAACGGCGGTAGAACTTGTTGTCGGTCTCGCCCAGCACCAGCGGCGCCTGCGACAGCAGCGAGATCACGCGCCGGGCCAGCACGTCGGCGCGGCGCGCGACCGGGCGGCGCTTGTTGGCGGGGTTGGCGATCCAGTCCTCGATCAGCGCGCGCGCATTCGCCCGTGTCAGCGCGGTGTCGGCGGCGCGCAAATGGCGCAGCCAGCCGAAGCCGAGCAGCGCGACTTCCCAATCCTCCGACGGCGGCTCGAGATCGAAGATCGAACGGCCGTGGCAATTGACGATCTTGCCGGCGAAGACGAAGCGGCCGGCATAGATTTCGGCGGCGCGAGTCGCATCCGCGGTGCGCAGATCGTGCGGCGCGATGATCAGCCGATCGGTGCGGCCGGGCCAGACCCGCGACAGCGCAACGGAACCGCCGCTCGCGCGCGCGAGCATGTTCCGCGCGAAGCGGTTCATGACCAGCGTCGAGATACGTCTGCGTTGAGCGACCGACACGCTTTGCCTTGAAGGGGGAGAGGATTCCGACGAATCCCTATTAATCCCAAAATCGGACGTCTGACACCACCTTGAACGTGTGCGAATCAGCGTCGCGGTCGCAAAATCCGGTGCAAAATCAGGATTTAACGAGCCGGGTCGCGAAAAACCCATCGAGCCCGCCAAGCTTGGGATCGGCGTTCGGCAGATGGCTGGGCAGGGTGCGCAGATCGCCGTCCCCTGTGATGATTTCGTCCAGGCCCGCGACCTCCGCGGCCTCGATCGGGACGCGCCGAAGCGCAGGCTCGCTCGCCAGCAGCGTTGCCACGGCCTGCTCACCCTCTTCGGGTTCCAGCGAGCAGGTGCAGTAGACCAGCGTGCCGCCCGGCTTGAGCAACGATACCGATTTTCGCAGCAGCCGCTGCTGGAGCACAGTCATGGCGGGGGA
>NZ_AJQF01000221.1:0-6240 GCF_000261705.1 Bradyrhizobium genomosp. III
GGATCGTGCCGGTCGAGGTGCAGGGCGCATCGATCAAAATACCGTCGAAGCCTTCGGCTGGGCCGGCCCATTCCACGGCGTCAGCGACGACGGTCTCGGCCTGGAGCGACAGCCGCGCCAGGTTTTCACGCAGCCGCATCACCCGGGCCGGCGAGCGGTCGATCGCCGTGACCTGCGCGCCGGCATGCGCCAGTTGTGCGGTCTTGCCGCCGGGGGCGGCGCAGAGATCGGCAATGGACTTGCCCTTGACGTCGCCGAACAGCCGGGCCGGCAGCGCGGCGGCGGCGTCCTGCACCCACCATTGTCCCTCGGCGAAGCCGGGCAGCATGGTCACCGAGCCGTGCAGCAGCATCCGCACCGTTCCGGTCGGAAGCGTCTCGCCGTGCAGGCGGTTCGCCCATTGCGCGGCATCGGACTTCACCGTGAGATCGAGCGAAGGCTCGTGGCCGAGTGCCAGTGCCATCTCCCTTGCGGTTGCTTCGCCATAATGCGCGCTCCAGCGCGCGAGCAGCCATGGGGGCAGATCCAGCGATTGCGCGGCGACCTCCTCGACCAGCGCCGCGCCCTCGCGCGCGCAGCGGCGCAGCACGGCATTGACGAGGCCGGCATAGCGCGCGGCGCGCCGGTCGGATTGCACCAGGCGAACGGAGAGGTCGACGGCCGCGTGATCCGGCACGTCCATCCAGAGGATTTGCGCCGCGCCGATCAGGAGGGCGCTCTGCGCGCGCGGCGCATCGGAGGGGATGCCCTTGTCGAGCAGGCGGGACAGCACATGGCCGAGCGTGCCGAGCCGGCGCAGCACCGTGGCGACCAGTCGCCGCATCAGCGCGCGGTCGCGGTCGGCAAGCGTCTTCAGTCCTGGATGGGCGCCGCTGCCGTCGAGTTGGTCATCGAGCGTACGGTGCTTGTGCAGCACGCCGTCGACGATGTCGGCGGCAATCCGTCGCGCCGCGAGACCGGGCACTTCGGACGGAGGGGCGAAACGTTGAGATGGCATGCGGAAGCAAGGTTCTGAGCAAGCGGCAGTTCCGCCGCAATGGGCGCATGCCTTGAGAACCCAATCTCTGGCACGCGAATATGCCAAATGTAAGAATCGCTTCGGGCTTTTTCAGCCCTTCCGGGCCGATTTCAGGAATGCGTTATTGGACATCGCGTTGCGGCTCGTCCTGCGCTAGAAAGCCTGGCGATGAGTGATCAGCCTCCCGTTCCCGCCCGCAAGCAGCTTACGCCGGCAGCCCAGCGCGCGCTGGCCGAAGCCGAGGCGCGCCGACAGTCCGCAGCCGCGCAGGCCCAAGAGGCCGGCAAGGCGGCGCCGAAGGAGTTGCAGGGGCCGAAGGGACCCGAGCCGACCCGCTACGGCGACTGGGAGCGCAAGGGCATCGCCTCCGACTTCTGAGCGATCGCCGGTCCTGGAAGGCGTCCACTCCCGCCACTACAGATAGTGATTGTCCCTGAGATAACCGATGATGCGCTCGCAGGCCGCGTCGGTCGACATTTCTGACGTGTCGATGGTGATCTCCGGCGCCCGCGGCATCTCGTAGGGCTGATCGATGCCGGTGAACGATGGCAGCTCTCCCGCCCGTGCTTTGCGATAGAGCCCCTTGGGATCGCGATGCTCGCATTCGGCCAGCGGGGTCGCGACATGGATCTCGATGAACTCGCCTGCCTCGACCCGCTGGCGCGCCAGCTCGCGCTCGTTGCGGAACGGTGAGATCAGCGCGACCAGCGCGATCATGCCGGCATCGACGAACAGCGCCGCGATCTCGGCAGTGCGCCGGACGTTCTCCGCCCTGTCCGCGTTGGAGAAGCCGAGGTCGCGGTTGATGCCGTGGCGGAGATTGTCGCCGTCGAGCAGCGCGGCGTGGCGTCCGAGTTCGGCAAGCCTGCGATCGACGAGATCGGCGATGGTCGATTTGCCGGCACCGCTCAGCCCCGTGAACCAGAGCACGCAGGGCCGCTGCTGCTTCAGCTGCGCCCGCACGGGTTTGTCGACGGCAAGCCGCTGCCAATGAATGTTGGTGGCGCGGCGGAGCGAGAGATCGATCATTCCCGCGGCGGCGGTGCGATGGCTGATGGGATCGACGAGAATGAAGCTGCCCATGTCGCGGTCGTCGCGATAGGCCTCGAACACCAATGGACGGTCGAGGCTGAGATGGGCGTAGCCGATCTGGTTGGCGTCGAGTGTGGCAGCGCTTTCATGCGCCATGGTGTCGATGGCGATGCGGTGCTTGAGCGTCGTGATCACCGCGCCGGTCGAGGCCGCGCCGCATTTGAGCAAATAGCGACGGCCCGCGACCATGGCCTCGTCGTCGAACCAGACGAGATGGGCGGCCAGCTGATCCGAGACCTGTGGCGCGGGCCCCGCCGTCAGCACGTCGCCGCGACTGACGTCGATCTCGTCGGTCAACGTGAGCGTCACCGATTCGCCCGCCGCAGCGCGGTCGCGCTCGCCGCCGGGGGTGAGAATGCGCGCGATGCGCGTCTGGCGGCCCGAGGGCTGCACGGCGATGGTCTCGCCGATCGCGATCGTTCCGCTGGCGATACGCCCGCAGAAGCCGCGAAACTCCGCATGCGGCCGGTTGACCCATTGCACCGGCAACCGGAACGGCCGCTGCGAGACATCGCCGGAAACGTCGACCGATTCCAGATAGGCGGTGACGGTCGGCCCGGCGTACCAGGGCATCCGCGCGCTGGCGGCGACGATGTTGTCGCCGTCGGGCGCGACGACAGGGATGCACTGGACCTGCGAGATTCCGAGCTGTCCGGCCATGGTCAGATATTCGGCAGTGATGGCCGCAAAGCGATCCCCGTCGAATCCGATCAGATCCATCTTGTTCACGGCGAGCACGACGTGACGGATACCAAGCAGCGACAGGATGTGGCTGTGGCGCCGCGTCTGCGTGATTACGCCCTTGCGGGCATCGACCAGCACCACGGCGAGATCGGCGTTGGAGGCGCCGGTCGCCATGTTGCGGGTATACTGCGCGTGCCCCGGCGTGTCGGCGACGATGAAGCGGCGCAGCTTGGTGGCGAAGAAGCGGTAGGCGACGTCGATCGTGATGCCCTGCTCGCGCTCGGCCTGCAAGCCGTCGACCAGCAGCGCGAAATCGAAATCGCCGCCGGTGGTGCCGACCGTCCGGCTCTCGGACGCCAGCGCGTCGAGCTGGTCGTCGAGCAGCGTCTTGGAATCGTAGAGCAGCCGGCCAACCAGCGTGCTCTTGCCGTCGTCGACGCTGCCGCAAGTGACGAAACGCAGCGTCGGACGATCGTCCTGTTCGAGCCGCGGCGCATCGGAGGCAGCGATCGTGGGTGCCTCGTGATAGGACATCAGAAGTAGCCTTCCGCTTTCTTGCGCTCCATCGATGCGGGACTGTCCCGGTCGATCATGCGTCCCTGCCGCTCGGAGGTGCGCGAGGCCATCATCTCGCGCACGATCTCGGGGAGCGTTGCCGCGGTCGAGACCGTGGCCCCGCTGAGCGGATAGCAGCCCAGGGTGCGAAACCTGACGGAGCGCCATCGCGGCTCTTCGCCTGCATGCAGCGGCATCCGTTCATCGTCCACCATGATCAGCGCGCCGTCGCGCTCGACCACCGGGCGCGAAGCCGCCAGATAGAGCGGAACGATCGGGATGTCCTCGAGCAGGATGTAGTCCCAGACGTCGAGCTCGGTCCAGTTCGACAGCGGAAACACCCGCATGCTCTCGCCGGGCGCGAGCATCGTGTTGTACAGGCTCCACAGTTCGGGCCGCTGGTTCTTCGGATCCCAGCGATGCGCCGTGCTCCGGTGCGAGAACACGCGCTCCTTGGCGCGCGATCTCTCCTCGTCGCGCCGCGCGCCTCCGATCGCGGCGTCGAAGCCGTGGAGGTCCAGCGCCTGCCGCAACGCCTGGGTCTTCATGACGTCGGTGTAACGGGCCGAGCCGTGGGTGAAGGGGTCAATGCCCTGGCTCAAGCCGTCATTGTTGGTATGGACGATCAGGTCGATGCCGAGTTCGCGCGCGCGACGGTCGCGAAACGCGATCATCTCGCGGAACTTCCATGTCGTGTCGACGTGCAGCAGCGGAAATGGCAGCTTGCCGGGATGAAAGGCCTTCATCGCCAGGTGCAGCAGCACCGAGGAGTCTTTGCCAATGGAATACAGCATCACCGGCCTGCGGAATTCGGCCGCCGTCTCCCGCAGGATGTGAATGCTTTCCGCCTCCAGGCGCCGAAGATGGCCGGCGGCGTGAAGCTGCTCGCCGCCGGTTCTTTCAAGGAGGGGTTCGGCGCTCGTGGGATTGTCCAGCATGCGGATCACGCGGCCTCAGCGAACCAGTCGCCGAACAGATGCGCCGAAATTGCCGCATTCAGGCCGAGATCGCGGACGCACGCCGCGACCGAAGCTCGATAGGCGTCATTGACCCCGCAGCGCTCCAGGATCTCCAGCTGAGCTTCGCTCACCGAGCCCGTCGCGCGGCGCTGGTAGCGATAGGCGCTATCGGAGGTGTGCAGATTGGGCACCTTGTAGATCGTCGCTTCGCTCGGGAAGATGACGCGCGCGTTGTTTGCCTGCACGCTTCCCGGTTCCCGCCATGACGTCACGGCATTCTCGGTAAAGCTGCTCGAAAGGCCGAGGCGGTCGAACAAGACGCGCACCGACGACAGGGCCTCCTTGCTCACCTCGTAGACGTAGTGCGTGACGGGAACGCCTTGTTGCTGGGCGTAACCTGCGACGCGGGCCGCGCTGAGTGCGGCGACGACATAGTGCCGCAGCAATGTATCTTCGGGCGCGCGCGAAATCAGCTTCTCGAGCCATGACGCCAGCGAACTCGCCGGCTCGCGATCGAGCATGATGAGATGCAGACGGTGCCGCGGATAGCCTGCTTCGACCAGGAGCTGCAGCGGATTGAACAAGCTCTCGGCGAGCACGTAGGGCCCGATCGTTTCCTTGCTGAAGATGTGCGGCTCGTCGCTCGCCGAGGGGATGACCCAGGGCGTCAGCGGACGGCCGACGAGCGCGTCGCGCAGGATCGCCTTCAGCGGTTGATAATATGAAGGCATGCCGGTCATGCCGAACAGATTGCTGAGGGCGGTCGAGCCGACCCTGGCCTTGCCGCATGCAAAATAGAGCATCGGAAAGTCCTGCGCCGGGCGATGCAGGAAATCCTCGGCGAGGCAGTCCGTCACTTCACGCATCAACGTCGCGAGCGTGACGGCTCTGCTCTGGAATTCGCCCACTGGGGACAGCAGCATGGTGTCGAGGGAACTGTGCTGCTGCCGAACGAGGTCGGCCATTCGTTCGAGCGAATCGGCTGAAATTGCGTCGATGTTCATGTCGGAGGACCCGCTGTAGGGAGTTCCACGAGCGATTGCTCGTTGGATCTTTTCCAACCTACAGTTGTCAGGGGTGCCGGACAATTCCGGGGAATCCCGGAGGCGCTATCCATACGCGACGAGCATTGAAGATGTGCTCGTCGCCGCTATGCAGTTTCATACCGCGCGCACGGTGTTGAGGAACTTCTCGACTTCCGTCTTCAAGAGGCTGCTTTCACTCGACAGCGAGCGCGCCGATGCCAACACCTGCCCCGACGCCGCGCCGGTCGCGCTCGCGCCATGACTGACCTGGGCGATCTTGTCTGCGACTTCGACGGTTCCCTTGGCGGCTTCGCTGACGTTGCGCGCAATCTCGGCCGTCGCTGCACCCTGTTCTTCGATCGTCGCTGCAATGGTGGACGAAATGTCTGAAATGCGGGCGATGGTCGCGCCGATTTCCTTGATCGCTCCGACGGAGTCCTCGGTTGCCGATTGCATGCCGGCGATCTGCGCGCTGATTTCCTCGGTCGCTCGCGCGGTTTGCGCCGCGAGCGCCTTCACCTCGCTCGCCACGACCGCAAAGCCGCGGCCGGATTCGCCGGCGCGCGCCGCCTCGATCGTTGCGTTCAGCGCCAGGAGGTTGGTCTGTTCGGCAATCGCGGTGATCAATTTGACGACGTCGCCAATTCGGCCCGCCGCCTTGAGCAGTTCATTGATCCGGACATCGGTGCGCTCGGCCTGCCTGACCGCTTCGCTGGCGATGCGGCTGGAATCGTGGACCTGGCGTCCGATCTCGACGACCGAGGTGCTCATTTCCTCGGCGGCGGACGCGACCGCTCCGACATTGGTGGACGCCTCCTCCGAGGCCGCCGCGACCATTCCGGAGAGTTCCTGGGTCTCTTCCGCGGTTCCCGACAGCGTACCGGCGGCTGCCTCGAGCTGCTGGCTG
>NZ_AJQF01000222.1:0-6045 GCF_000261705.1 Bradyrhizobium genomosp. III
GAGCTGGAGAAGCACGTCGCCGATGCGCCGGATCGGCCGGGCGATGTTCGACACGGAAAAGACGGCGGACCCGATCAACGTCAGAACGACGAAGACGCCGACGATCAATGCGAAGGTGGCGACGCGGTCCAGTTCGGCCAGCATCTCGCCCTTGCGGCGCGCGGCGAATTCGTTGGCAACGCCGACCAGATCGTCGATCCGTTTGCTGACTTCCAGGGCTGCCGGACGCATACGCTCTGCGAGAATGGTGGCCTTCGTCGACTCTGCGGCAGTCCTGGCGCCGCCCGAGGGGGCGCCAATGACGGTCTTTTGCGCCCCCGCCAGTTCAATGCCGCTGGTCAGATACGCATCGACGAATTTCTTGGTCTCACGATAGGCGTCCTGGGTGACCTTGCGGGTCGCCCGGTCGGTGGCCGTATCGATTTCCGCGCCGGCTTCGCCTGCTCGCGCGCGGAGATTCTCGAGGAGCTTGTCAACCTCTCCGGCTGACGAGGCGGAGCTGATCTCGAGAGCTGCGAGCTGCGCCCGCGCCATCGCCGTCTGCGCCGCTTGCGCATTGCCTTTGTTGAGGTAGTTGATCGTGACCAGGCGATTGGATTCGGCAATCGACCGGTTGCCGAGCATCTGGTTGGTCAGCATGCCGCAGACCAGCACAACGCTCACGCCGGTGACGATGCCGAGCTTTGTTCCAATGCGAAACCTGAATGATCCCACCGCTCTCTCCTCGCGTTGCTGTATAGCAGGTATTCGCAACCAATGATTGAGATTTGGGTAATATTCGCGGATCTCCGGTAGAACTACGGCCGACATATTCGACGATGGAATTTTCCTGCATGGTTCCGCTATGTGCGCGCTCGTGCTTTGAGTTCCCCCGTCTCTGTCCTAGCGTGATTGATGCCTTTCCGGGATCGACCTAATTCCTATCGGCCGCAGTTCGGCGGCTCGCCGTTCGGTCGGCGCTTCTCCGGATTATTGCCGTGGATGTTCGTGGTGGGCATCGCGCTGGCCGTCGTACTCACCTTTCGCCATGGAATGGGCTGGCTTGTTCCTGATGCCGATGGCGACCGCACGCGGAATGCCGAGATCGTTCTCGAGCAGGCGGGCCATCCCGATGTTCGCGAGCCGGTGGACGTCATTCGCACCATCGACGGCGACACCTTTCTCGCGCGTGTTCGTCAGCGCGGCGGCCGCGATCTCGTCGTGCGGGTTCGGTTGCGCGGCATCGACGCGCCCGAGATGAAAGCGTCTTGCCGGGAGGAGCAGGACAAGGCCGAAGCCGCGGCCCGCGCGTTGCGCGATCTGCTCGGTCAGGGCGACGTGACGATCACCAATCTCGGCCCCGACAAATACGGCCGCGTTCTCGCCGACGTCGCGACCCGGCGGACTGCGAACGTTGCGGCGGCATTGCTCGCCGGCGGTTTTGCGCGAAGCTACACTGGCGGCCATCGCGACGGCTGGTGCACGCGCGGCTGGCGCTTCTGGTAACAAAAAAGCCGCGTTCGGGGACGCGGCCTTTTCCTGTCTTGCCTTGATCCCGGCGATCAGCGCGTCACGACCACCGTGGTGCCGACCGAGACGCGGCCATAGAGATCGGTGATGTCGTCGTTGAGCATGCGGATGCAGCCATAGGAGACGAAGCCGCCGATCGAGCCCGGCACGTTGGTGCCGTGGATGGCGTATTCACCGCCGGCCAGCGTCATCGCCGCAACGCCCATCGGGTTGCGCGGCGAGCCGCCCGGAATCATGTCGGGAATGCTCGGCTTGTCACGCTTGACCTCGGCCGGCGGTGCCCAGGCCGGGTTGCGATATTTCCCGTCAATGCGGGTAGTGCCGGCCCATTGCTTGCCGGACTTGCCGACGCCGACCGGATAGCGCACGGCGTGGCCGTTATCGAGGATGAGATAGAGCCGCCGCTCGCTGGTTTTGACCACGATGGTGCCCGGCGAATAGTCGGCCAGATGCGCCCCCACCATTTCCGGCCGCGCCTGCGCCGCCGTCGACATCAAGACCCCTGCCCCGATGGTGGCGGCCAGCGCCGCCGCAATCCTAATCGACATCGATTTTCCCCTAAGCCCGAACGGATCGTCCAAAATTACGCGGAACCGGCAATTGCCAGCTTGCCACGTCCTTGTCAGGGGACATTCTTAACCGCGCCCTTTAACCGGTTGGTTTCCAAGCACGGCTGCCAAGGGCCAGCCAGCAGGGGGAACAAAGGAAATGTTCGAAATAAAGTAAATGACCTGAAAACAACACTCGGCGGGAAAGATGTAGCCGCACCGGCACGCGCGCTGACGAGTGCGTGAGGATGTGAACGGCTGTTGTTTACCGGAGGGTCGACGACAAACGCGGTCTCGTGTCCCGGACAAGGCGCAGCGCGTCGCGCCGCGACGCAGAGCCGGGACCCAGTTCTTTGCGCTGGGATGGATGGGCCCCGGCTCAGCAGCGCACCGCGACGTGCGCGCTGCGCTGCGTCCGGGGCAGGAGAGCAAGCTTACGCCGACTTCTTGTTCTGCCGGTTCCTGACGAGATCGTCGACCACGGCGGGATCGGCCAGCGTCGAGGTGTCGCCCAGGCTGCCCGGCTCATCCTCGGCGATCTTGCGCAGGATGCGGCGCATGATCTTGCCGGAGCGGGTCTTGGGCAGGCCCGGCGCAAACTGGATCTGGTCCGGGGATGCGATCGGGCCGATCTCCTTGCGCACCCAGGTGACGAGTTCCTTGCGCAGGTCGTCGGTCGGCTCGATGCCGGCCATCAGGGTGACATAGGCGTAGATGCCCTGGCCCTTGATGTCGTGCGGGAAGCCGACCACGGCAGCCTCGGAGACTTTCTCATGCGCCACCAGCGCGCTCTCGACTTCCGCGGTGCCCATGCGATGGCCGGAGACGTTGATAACGTCGTCGACGCGGCCGGTGATCCAGTAATAGCCGTCGGCATCGCGGCGGCAGCCGTCGCCGGTGAAGTACTTGCCCTTATAGGTCGAGAAATAGGTCTGCTCGAAGCGGGCATGGTCGCCGTAGACCGTGCGCATCTGGCCGGGCCAGGACCGCGTCAGGCAGAGATTGCCCGAGGTCTCGCCGTCCAGAACCTTGCCGTCGGCGTCGACGATCTCAGGCACCACGCCGAAGAACGGCTGCGTCGCCGAGCCCGGCTTGAGCTTGGTCGCGCCCGGCAGCGGCGTGATCAGGATGCCGCCGGTCTCGGTCTGCCACCAGGTGTCGACGATCGGGCAGCGGTCGTCGCCGACGACGCGGTGATACCACTCCCACGCTTCCGGATTGATGGGCTCGCCGACCGAGCCGAGCAGGCGGAGCGAGGCGCGCGATGTCTTCTTCACGGGCTCGTCGCCCGACTGCATCAGCGCGCGGATCGCGGTCGGTGCGGTGTAGAAGATGTTGACCTTGTGCTTGTCGATGACGTTCCAGAACCTGGAATTATCCGGGTAATTCGGCACGCCTTCGAACATCAGCGTCGTCGCGCCATTGGCGAGCGGCCCATAGAGAATGTAGCTGTGGCCGGTGACCCAGCCGACGTCAGCGGTGCACCAGTAGATGTCGCCGTCGTGATAATCGAAGACGTATTGATGCGTCATCGAGGCGAACACGAGATAGCCGGCGGAGGTGTGCAGCACGCCCTTGGGCTGGCCGGTCGAGCCTGAGGTGTAGAGGATGAACAGCGGGTCCTCGGCGTGCATGTGCTCGACCGGGCATTCCGTCGTCACCATCGCCGCCGCCTCGTGATACCAGAGGTCGCGCGTCGGGTTCATGTCGATCTTGCCGCCGGTGCGCTTGACCACCACGACCCAGTCGACGTCGTCGGCCTTGGCGAGCGCGGCGTCGACGTTGGCCTTCAGCGGCACCTTCTTGCCGCCGCGCAGGCCTTCGTCCGCGGTGATGATGATCTTGGATTTGCAGTCATTGATGCGCTGGGCGAGGCTGTCCGGCGAGAACCCCGCGAACACCACGGAGTGGATCGCGCCGATGCGCGCGCAGGCGAGCATCGCATAGGCCGCTTCCGGAATCATCGGCAGGTAGATGGTGACGCGGTCGCCCTTCTTGACGTTGCGGGTGCGCAGGATGTTGGCCATCCGGCAGACCTCGTCGTGCAGCTCCTGGTAGGTGATATGCTTGGACTGCGAGGGATCGTCGCCTTCCCAGATGATCGCGGTCTGGTTGCCGCGCTTGGCGAGATGGCGGTCGATGCAGTTGTAGGCGACGTTGAGGATGCCGTCCTCGAACCATTTGATCGAGATGTTGCCGGGCGCGAACGAGACGTTCTCGATTTTCGTCGGCGCGTGCATCCAGTCGATGCGCTTGGCCTGCTCCGCCCAGAAACCATTCGGGTCCGAGATCGAGCGAGCGTACATCTCCTTGTACTTGGCCTGGTCGACCCAGGCGCGCTTCGCCCACTCCGCCGGGACGTCGTAGATCTTCTCGGACATGCTTCCCTCCACATACGGCAGGCCGAACGCTAGCGACCGGCGAGCCGACTTGATCATTGACTGATTATGCGTCGGGCTAACCGGGCCCGACAAGGAGCACAAGCTGGACCTTCGGCGGGCGGCCGGCCATGCGGAGGATCAAGGCCACCTGCTGTGACTGTCGCAGATCTGAAACAAGCCGGCGGGCGGCTTTCGGGGCCTTGCCCAGCTCCGCGGAACAGGCCGCCGCAGGGGCCCCATGCATTAATGGAGGTATTTAGGAACCACCCTCACCGATTCGGGACTCGCAATAGTGTTCGGAACACCCTAAATGGCCAACCCGGGTCCGAAGAGACCCTTCGGAACAAAAATCAGAACAGCGGCATTGACCGGTAACAGACAGGGCTAAGGCATAAGACTATGATGGATCAGCAGAATCTCGGGACGATACGGCCCGCTTCAGCCGATCCTGCGGCCATTGCACTGGCCAAAGCCCTCGGACAATGGCCGAAACCCGCCGCTTTCAGGCGTCCTAGCCCGAAGAAGGCCTTCGACACGGCGCCCGCGGCGACGGTCGAAGCGCTTGCCAAGGAGCTCGGCCTGCGGCTCGGCGACCAGAACGAGCTGACCATCCGCCGCATCCGGCGCGGCAAGGGCTATTCCTTCGTGCGTCCCAATGGCGCACATATCCGCGACGCCCGCACCATCCGCCGGCTGCACGCCATGGCGGTGCCGCCGGCCTATCGCGAGGTGCGCTACTCCGCCGATCCGAGCTTGCATCTCCAGGCCGTGGGCCGCGATGCCGCAGGCCGGCTGCAATATCGCTATCACGCCGATTGGGAGAAGGTCCGCGAGCACCGCAAGGCGCATCGTCTGGAAAAGCTCGTCGGCGCGCTGCCAAAGATCCGGCGCAAGGTCTCGGCGTTCCTGTCGGGCGACGAGCCGACGCGTGAATTCGCGCTCTCGGCCGTGATCGAGCTGATCGCGCGCACTGCGATCCGTCCGGGCAATGAATCCTATGCCCGCCTCAACGGCACCCGCGGCGCCACCACGCTGCTGAAGTCGAACGTCACGCTTGAGGACGACAGCTTCGTGCTGACCTTCAAGGCGAAGGGCGGCAAGGCGGTGCGCAAGGAGTGCGATGCGGCCAAACTGGTGCGCGCCATCGGCATTTTGCAGGGCGTCCCCGGCAAGCGCATGTTCCAGTATCGCGATGCCTACGGCATCGTGCGCGCGGTCAACACCACGCAGGTGAACGCGTTCTTGCGCGAGATCGCCGGCATCAAGATTTCGCTGAAGGATTTCCGTACGCTGATGGCGTCTGCCGTCGTCGTGGAATCGCTGTCGCGAATCACGCCGGCGACCAGCCAGCGCGGCCGCAAGAAGCAGGTGCTGGACGCGATCCGCGCCGCAGCCGACAAGCTCTCCAACACGCCGGCGATCTGCCGCAAGAGCTACGTCCACGACACCATCGTCACCGCGTTCGAGGACGGCATCCTCGAGCGCTTCGCCGCGACCATGAAGGGCCAGCGCTCGCAGGCGAGGCGCGAGCAGCTTCTGGCGCAGGTGGTGGCGACAGCCGCGGTGTAACGACACTGCCGTAGCAACCATTAAAGCACGCCCGATTT
>NZ_AJQF01000223.1:0-1088 GCF_000261705.1 Bradyrhizobium genomosp. III
CTGGGGCAGCCTGGTCTGCGGAGCAAGTGTCGGCGCCGTCTGCGGCGCAGCGGATGGCGCTGCGGTCGGCGCGACTGCCGTCGTCGGCGTCACCGGAGGCGGGCCGGGCCTCGCCGTCGGCTGGATCGCCGCGCTCGGCGGCATCGGCGCCTTGCCCTGCTGGATCAGCGCGGCGCGCTGCACGACCGCCTGCGGCACGGCAGGCCCGGCCGGGTTGGCACGGCCGGCAATCGCTGGCGCCAGATTGCCCGGTCCGGCCCCTGCCCCCGTAGCCGGTGCTGGTGCCGGCAGGCGGTTGATCACGGTGTTGATCACCGTCGTATTATGGATGTTCTGGTAGATGATGTTGTTCGGCGGCGGCGCGACATAGACCGGCGGCCTGACGAACACCGGGATCGGCACGAACACCGGCTGCGGCAGCACGAACAGGCCGACCACGGGCAGCGGCGGCGGCAGCACGACGAAATCCGGCGGCGGCGGCGGCAGATAGTAGACCGGCGGCGGCGGTGGCGGCGCGAAGCCGAAATCGGGATCGCTGAAATACAGCACGGGACGGTCGACATAGACCACCTCCTCCGGCGGCGGGGGCGGCACGTCGTAGTCGATCATCGCAAAGCTCGGCGGCGGCTCGGCCGGCGCGGTGAGGATCGCGAGGCGCCGGCGCGCGTCCGCCGCATGCGGCCCGCGCGGATAGCGGCGCAGATACGACCAATAGGCTTCCGGGGTATCGTTCCGGTAGGTGCGCCTCCAGGTGATCGCTTCGCGGCGCGCCGCGACGATCGCCATCACGCGCTTCGCCAGGGGATCGCCGGGATAGGCGGCGAGAAACTCCTCATAGGCCGGCAGCGTGTCGCGCTCGAGCGCGGCGGCATAGGCATCCCGCACGCCGAGGTCGCGGATCGGCTTGCTCCGGATCGCGGCGACCTGGTCGGGCGCGGCCTCCGGGGGCGGCGCGTCGGGCCCGCGCTCGAAGAACGAGAATGGCGCCGAGATCTTCTGCTCGTTCCAGGGCACCTGCGCGCCCTTGGAGGCCTCATTGACGCGCAGGCGAATGCGGTCGAACACCTCAGGCAGCGGCAGGCCGCCGG
>NZ_AJQF01000224.1:0-39537 GCF_000261705.1 Bradyrhizobium genomosp. III
ACTGGGCGTAGATGCCGTAAGGCCCCGCCTCCTCCGGCGCGACCGTGCCGGGCGCGGCGTTGAACGCGATCAGCATGTTCGGCTCGGGCTCGACCAGCGCCAGACCGCTCGCGATCGGCTGGCCGCCCTCGATGAAGGGCTGCGCGCGGGCCGCGTCGAGCACGACGATGTTGGCCTTGAGCGGGATCGAGGCGAGCTGGCGCACATAATCACTGATCCGCAACGCCTCGGTCGGAACGTCGGTGTCGCGGGTGATGTTGGAATCGACCGGGATGAAATAGTTCTCGCCGGCCAGCTGCACGCCGTAGCCGGAAAGATAGATCATCGCGACGGTGCCCGGCCCCGAGGCCTGGGCCTTCTGGATGAAGTCGCGAAAGCTCTTGCGCAGCGTATCGCCGTCGAGATCGCGCGCACCGACGACGTCGAAGCCGGCTGCCTGCAGCGTCTGCGCGATCAGGCCGGCGTCGTTCGCGGTCGTTGCCAGCGGCGACTTGGCATAGGCGCCGTTGCCGACCACGAGTGCGATGCGCTTCTCCTGCTGCTGCGCGTTTGCTGCTCCCGGCGCGCCGGCGGCAAGGGCCACGATCGGCAGGAGAAGGCAAATGACGACTCGAAACGTCCCACGCATGGCTTGCTTGCCCGCTACTGTAGTTGAGGTGCCACCACGCATGAGGCGCGCAGCCGGCTGAACGGCGGTTGAACGAAAAGCTCGGATTGAGGCGGTGGCGTGGCCACGCGGCTGCTGGCGTCAGCTTCAGGTCAGCTGCAAATCAGCTCACGCCAGCCTCAAGGCCGCGAGCCTAGAAACTTCGCAAGGCTCCTTCAAGTCCCTGCCCTGCGCGATCAGATCGACCCTTGCGCGGATCCCACAGACGGCTGTATGGCGGCCGGCCTCTTGCCCGACGGGGGCCGACCGCCTGGCTCCGGTGTTCCCGAAGCTGGGCTTTAGCCCTGCGCGATCAACTCGACGGCCCCTGTGCGCAACCGATAGATACCGCCGACCACCTTGAGCTTGCCCTGTTCGACCGCTGCGTTGAGAAGCGGGGCGGCGGATTTCAGCTTGGCAACATTGTCGATGACGTTCTGGCGAATGGCGTTGTCGAGCGCGTTACCGCTCTGCCCGGCCGCCGTCTTCACCGAAGGTGCGATCGCGGAGACCAGCGTGGGGATGTGTCCCGGCAGCGGCTTGTCGTCCTTCAGCGACTTGATGGTCGCATCGACCGCGCCGCAATTGTCATGGCCGAGCACCAGGATGAGGGGCGTGCCCAGCACGGCGACGGTATATTCCATGCTCGCGACGGTCTCGTCGCCGGCAAAGTTTCCGGCGACACGGCACACGAACAGATCGCCGCGCCCGCTGTCGAAGGCATATTCGGGCGCGATGCGCGAATCGGCGCAGCTCAAAACAGCCGCGTAGGGATTCTGACCGCCGACCAGCGCTTCGCGCTCATGCGTGAAGTCGTGGCGGCGCGACACACCCGACACGTAGCGCGCATTGCCCTCCATCAGCTTCTTGAGCGCCGCATCGGGCGACAGCACGTTCTGAGGTTTGGGCGGCGCCTTCGCCTCCTTGGCCGACGCGGTCCCGCCAAACGCTGCCACTCCGAGCGCCGAAGCGGCAAAGAGCATCATGGAGCGCCGCGAAGGAGCGGTCGATTGAAGCAGATTTTCAGAGCATTTGTCGCACATGGTTGTTGTTCTTCCTGGCTTCCCGCCCAACGCGATTCTCGTGACAACAACTGATAGCTGCGCGCGAGCGACTTCGAAACCGGGCGCGGGCCAAATAGTTAAGCTTTGGTTTGCGGCGGGGCCCGCAATGTCAGAGCTGTTGCACGTCTACCACGCCCGCGACCGCCTTGATCGCGCCGGCGATCTGCGGCGAGACCTTGAAGCGGCCGGGCAGCTTCATCTCCACCTCGGTCTCGAGGTCGAGCATCATTACCAGTGAGACCTCACCGTCGCCATTCGAGCGCGGTGCGATGCCCGGACTGCCGACTTTCGGCGAGGCGCCGTTCGAGGCGGCCATGTCGGCCCCGGCCAAACGCTTGGCGATCGAGTCCAGCGGCTTGGTGTCGCGCAGGAAGATGCGCAGGCCCTTCTGCGTCTTGGCGGCGGCATCATCCAGCGGCTCGGCATGCAGCACGCGGGCGCGAACGTCCTCGCCCTGCAGCTCGGCGCCGAGCTGCAGCAGCACGGCAGCGCCCGGCTCCAGCACGTCGCGATATTGCGCGAGGCCTTCGGAGAACAGCACCGCCTCGAAGTGGCCCGTGGGATCGGAGAGCCCCATGATGCCCATCTTGTTGCCGGTCTTGGTGCGCCGCTCCATGCGCGAGACCACGGTGGCTGCGACCTTGCCGGCGGTGGCACCGGTCTTCACCGCGCGCGAAAACTCGGCCCAGCTCTGCACCCGCAGCCGCTTCAGCACGGTGGCGTAATCGTCGAGCGGATGGCCCGACAGGAAGAAGCCGACGGCATCGTATTCGCGGCGGAGCTTTTCGGCCGGCAGCCACGGCTCGATCTGCGGCAGCATGATGGTCGGCGCATCCGCCGACATGCCGAACATGTCGTTCTGGCCGATGGTCTCGGCCTGATGCGCGCGCTGGCAGGCGGCGAGGATCGAGTCCGCGCCGGCGAAGACGCGGGCGCGGTTCGGCTCCAGCGTGTCGAAGGCGCCGGCGGCGGCGAGACTTTCGATGATGCGCTTGTTGATCGCGCGCGGATTGACCCGCGCGGCGAAGTCGGCGAGCGAGGTGAACAGCCCGCGCTTGGCCCGTTCCTCGATGATCTGCTCGATCGCCTGGATGCCGACGCCCTTCAGCGCTGCGAGCGCGTAGTAGATGACCTTGTCGCCGACCTCAAAGGTCGCGCCGGAACGGTTGATGTTCGGCGGCTCGACCTTGATACCGAGGCGCTGCGCCTCGGCGCGGAATTCGGAGAGCTTGTCGGTGTTGTTCAGATCGAGCGTCATCGACGCCGCGATGAACTCCACCGGATAATGCGCCTTCATGTAGGCGGTGTGATAGGACACCAGCGCATAGGCCGCCGCGTGGCTCTTGTTGAAGCCGTAGTCGGCGAACTTGGCCAGCAGCTCGAAGATGGTCTCGGCCTGCGCCTTCGGCACGCCGTTCTTCACCGCGCCGGCGACGAAGATGTCGCGCTGCTTGTCCATCTCGGCGCGGATCTTCTTGCCCATGGCGCGGCGCAAGAGGTCGGCGTCGCCGAGCGAATAGCCCGACATCACCTGCGCGATCTGCATCACCTGTTCCTGGTAGATGATGACGCCGAACGTCTCTTTCAGGATCGGCTCCAGCACGGGATGCAGATATTCCGGCTCCTCGTCGCCGTGCTTGCGCGCGCAATAGGTCGGGATGTTCGCCATCGGACCCGGGCGATACAGCGCCACCAGCGCGATGATGTCCTCGAAACGGTCGGGGCGCATGTCGACCAGCGCGCGCCGCATGCCCTGGCTTTCAACCTGGAACACGCCGACCACCTCGCCGCGCGCCAGCATCTGGTAGCTCTCGGCATCGTCGATCGGCAGCGTGGCGAGATCGACGTGGATGTCGCGCGGCTTGAGCAGCTTGCAGGCGACATCAAGCACGGTCAGCGTCTTCAGGCCGAGGAAGTCGAACTTGACGAGGCCCGCGGGCTCGACCCATTTCATGTTGAACTGGGTCACCGGCATGTCGGATTTGGGATCGCGGTAGAGCGGCACGAGCTCGCTCAGGGGGCGATCACCGATCACGATGCCGGCGGCGTGGGTCGAGGCGTGGCGGGTCAGGCCTTCCAGGCGCTGGGCGATGTCGAAGGCGCGTGCCACCACCGGATCTTCATCACGGAACGCCTGGAGCTTCGGCTCGCTCTCGATCGCGGCCGCGAGCGTGACGGGCGCGGCGGGATTCTGCGGCACCAGCTTGGTCAGCTTGTCGACCTGGCCATAGGGCATCTGCAGCACGCGGCCGACGTCGCGCAGCACGCCGCGCGCCTGCAGCGTTCCGAAGGTGATGATCTGCGCCACCTGATCGCGGCCGTAGCGCTGCTGCACGTAACTGATCACCTCGCCGCGGCGGTCCTGGCAGAAGTCGATGTCGAAGTCCGGCATCGAGACGCGTTCGGGATTGAGGAAGCGCTCGAACAGCAGGCCGAACTTGATCGGATCGAGATCGGTGATGGTGAGCGCCCACGCCACCAGCGAGCCTGCGCCGGAGCCGCGGCCCGGCCCAACCGGAATGCCCTGGCCCTTCGCCCATTTGATGAAGTCGGACACGATCAGGAAGTAGCCCGCGTATTTCATGCGCATGATGACGTCGAGCTCGAACGCCAGGCGCTTGCTGTAATCCTCGTCCGTCATGCCCTGCGACAGGCCGTGGACCCGCAGGCGATTGACGAGCCCCTCCTCCGCCTGGCGCTTCAGTTCCGCCGCCTCGACCGCGGCGGCGTCCGAGCTCTGCGCGGCACCGACGGTGAAGAACGGCAGGATCGGCTTGCGCGTCATCGGGCGGAACGAGCAGCGCTCGGCGATCTCCACCGTCGAGGCCAGCGCCTCCGGAATGTCGGCGAACAGCACCGCCATCTCGGCGCGCGTCTTGAAGCGATGATCCGGCGTGAGCTGCTCGCGCTCGGTCTCGGCGATCAGCCGCCCGCCAGCGATGCACAGCAGCGCGTCATGCGCTTCGTAATCGTCGGTCGCGGCGAAATACGGCTCGTTGGTCGCAACCAGCGGCAGTCCCTTGGCGTAGGCGAGGTCGATCAGGCCGCTTTCGACGCGCCGCTCCTTCTCGGTGTTGTGGCGCTGCAATTCGATGTAGAGGCGGTCGCCGAACAGGCCGGCCAGACGCTCGCAGCGCAAGGCGGCGAGCTCGGCATGACCGCCGGCCAGCGCCAGCGAGATCGGCCCGTCAGGTCCGCCCGTCAGCGCGATCAGCCCCTCGGTCTCGCCCTCGAACCAGTCGAATTTGACGAACGGAGCATGGCTATCCGGCGATTCGAGGAAGGCGCGCGAGTTGAGCCGCATCAGGCTGCGATAGCCGCGCTCCTGCGCGGCCAGCAGCACCACGCGCGACGGCCCCATCGCGTTGCGCGCATTCGGATCCTGGTCGCCGAAATCGATCGCCAGCTCGCAGCCGACGATCGGCTGGATGCCGGAGCCCGCCATCTTGTCGGAAAACTCCAGCGCACCGAACAGATTGTCGGTGTCGGTCAGCGCCAGCGCCGGCTGATGGTCCTTCTTGGCAAGCTCGGCGAGCTTGGCGATCTTGATCGAGCTCTTGAGCAGCGAATAGGCCGAGTGAACGTGAAGGTGGACAAATCCGGCGCTCGGCATGGTCGCGTGACGGCCTCTTGCAGATGGAATGGAGCGGTCGCCGGCTCCTCAAGGCATCATGCACTCGCCGTTTGCCTTCGTTTGCCGACTCGCCTCGCAATGGTGAGGTGTCGCAGCTTCAGAGTCTACGCCGGAGCGGCCAATTGGCCGCGTCGTCCTGCTTTTCCCCAAGGGGGCACCGGTAAAGGGGAGCTGCGGTTTACAAAACCGCTGCCCCTAGAGCTGCGGTATGACCTGCGCCCAGATCGCGATCATCCCGACGAACAGCGTGATCGACGCCAGTGCGGCGGCCTCTTCCACGAAAACCCTGAACATGGCTTGCTCCCTTGTTGGAACGTATGAAGAACATTGTTCTCATTTCGTTCTCAAGAGTCAAGCATGGCGGACGACCTCCAGGAGCAATGGTTAACTCGCTGAATTCACGCAATAAAAAAGCCCCGGCCAAGGCCGGGGCTTTCGAGGACCGCTCAACGAAGAACGATCAGTCTCAGTAACGGCCAATCATCGGGCCGCCGAACTTGTAGTTCAGGCGGACGAGACCCATGTCGACGTCCTGCTTGATGCGGTCGGTACCCGCGAGGCCGGCGAAGGTGACGTCCTTGTCCGACAGGAAGATGTGGTTGTACTCGACGCCAACCGACCAGTTCGGCGCAAAACCGTACTCGAGGCCGGCACCGACCGTACCACCCCACCGGGTCTGGTCGTTCGAGGACAGCAGCGCGCCCGAGACCGTGCTGGAAACGTCGTACTTGACGCCGACCACAGCCGCACCGCCCTTGACGTAGAGCAGGACGTTGTTCCAGGCGTAGCCGACCTGACCGGTGATCAGACCGAACGAGTCGATCTTCGAGCGGTTGCGAGTTGCGAACAGCGCGCTGACATTGTCGCCCGAGAAGTCGGCCCAGTTGCCCTGACCTTCCACGCCGAACACCCACTGGCCGGACTGAAAGCGATAGCCGATCTGACCACCGACCGTGCCGCCGGTCGCATCATGCGAACCTTCGCGGCCGCCGCCGACGAAATCCCAGGTCGAGTGCGACGAACCGCCGCCGCCGTTGATGCCGATGTAGAAGCCGCTCCAGTCATAGACCGCGGCGATCGCCGCCGGCGGCGCCTTGGTGTACGGCCGAGCTGCGAGGTCGGCAGCCAGCGCCGGCGCAGTCGCGCTCAGCGCGACAAGGCTCACAGCGGCAAGCAACAAATTCTTCTTCATTTGAGTCCCGTTCCAGTTTCGTCGTTAGGCCCCCTGGCCGCAGCGTGGTCATAACAGTGATCGACGGAATTGCTGTAACCTCGACGCAACAGTTCGCTCCAAAGGCCCCCGCTTCATTAATGAAGATTTATCAGCGCGTTCTGGAAACCCTTTGAAATAAGTGTTTTCTGTAGTTCCATTGTCGGCGACACGAGATAAATTGCATGCGCGCGTAACAACGTCGCGCGCACATTCGCGTGATGGAGAATTGAAGATGCGCAGACGAATTGTCCTCCCCATTGTCGCCACACTTTCGCTCGCTACCGCCACATTTGCACTCGTGTCGAGCACATCAACACCCGCACGCGCGTTCGGAACGCATCATCCATTCTGCCTCACCGGCGATGAATGGCCGGGCCTGAGCAATTGCAGGTTCGACACCTACGCGCAGTGTCAGGCAAGCGCATCGGGACGCGCGCTGACCTGCATCGCCAATCCGTATTTCGTCGGGCAGAGCGACGACCCCTACGCCTACCAGAATCGTCCGCGCGCGCAGACGCCGGGCTATTCACCAGGCTACTTCCTGCGCTGAGATGCGCCGGGCTCGCCTCGCACTGGTCGTGATCGGCCTGCTTCTCGCGGGCGGATCTGCACCCGCGCAGACCTACGATCCGAGCTATCCCGTGTGCATGCAGATCTACGGCCCCGTCGGCTATTTCGACTGCCGCTACGGCTCGCTCGAGCAGTGCCGATATCTCGCCGTCGGACGCTCGGCGAGTTGCGTGGTGAACCCGTATTTTCCGCTGAAGAAACCAACGCGCCCTCGCCGCTCGAGCGCGCCGCCTCGCCCCGGATCCTAACCGTTCAGTTTCCGCCGGAGATAGGGCGGCGTAGGCGTGCGGCGAATGCCGTCATCGGCTCAGCTCTGCCAGGGCGTGCTGCGGATGCGCGTGCACGCATTCGGCTTGCGGAAGCTGGGATCGTGATCCTCGATGTAGTCGAAATTGACCGTCCCGAACGTCGTCTGCGGCTTCTTCAGCGCCGAGCAGGTCTGCACCTTCAGGAACTCGTTCTTGAAGTCGCCGCGCGGAAACGCCGAGATCACCTGGTCGCGCTGCTCCGGCGTGTAGTCGTCATACCCAATGCCCACGACGTCCACCAGGACACCCGCGTTGGTGAGCGCGATTTCCGGCCGCATGAATTGCGGAATGCCGGGCGTGGTGTGCAGCGCGATTGCCTCCCACACCAGATCGGCTTGCGGCTCGGCGATGCCGCGCGCCCGCAGGAACTCACGCGCAGCGTCGGCTCCGTCAACCTCAAATCGCTTTGTCTGCGTGTGGTAATGGTCGACGAGGCCTAGATCGTGAAACAACGCCGCGACGTAAAGAAGTTCGGGATCGAATTTCAGCTGCTGACGCAGCCCCTTCATGGCACCGAAGACGTAGACTCGGACGGAATGGTTGAAAAGCATGTCGTCTTCGTGGCTGCGCACCAGTTCAGCCGCCTCGCGCGCCAGCTTGCTGTCGGGGATTTTGACGCTGGAAATCACGCTCATCATCTTCAAGCTCCTACTTTGCATTTCGACTGATGCCGCGCGATCCGTCAGGCCGCCTTCTCGAGCGCGGCCTGCGGAGTATTTCGGAAGCTGATCGACATGCGATTGTACGCATTCATCAGGCTGATTGCGATCGTGAGATCGACAAGCTCGCGCTCGCTGAAGACCTTGCGGGCGGCTTGATAGGCTTCATCGGGCACGTTGGTCTCGGCGACGCGGGTGACAGTCTCGGCCCAGGCGAGGGCCGCGCGCTCGCGGTCGTCGAAGAGATCGCCGGCCTCGGCCCAAGCCTGCAGCAGCGCGAGCTTTTCGACCTTCACACCGCTCTTCAGCAGATCCCGCGTGTGCATGTCGAGGCAGTAGGCGCAGTTGTTGATCTGTGAGACGCGCAGGTAAGCGAGGGTCACCAGCGTCGCGGGAAGCCCACTCTGCATGACGTAGCCATAGACGCCGCCCAGTGCCTTCGCGCCTGCCGGTGCAATGTGGTTGTAGTTGAGGCGTTCACTCATCCGCTTTCTCCTTGATGATCGAGGGAGCCCCTCTTTCCTCCCTCAGATGCCCCTGCCGTGGTCTATAAAAAAGGACCAAGAACGCGGGGAAATCGTGTACCAAGGATCATGACCAGATCGCTGCGGCTGAAGCTCGACCGGTCGGCGAAGACGCCGCTGGCGGAGCAAATCCACAGGGGGATCAGGGCCGCCATCGAGCGCGGCGTGCTCGCCCCGGGCGCGCGCCTGCCCTCATGGCAGGATTTGGCGGCCCAGCTTGGCGTCGCGCGCGGCACCGTGCGCTCAGCCTATGAAAAGCTCTCATCGGCCCAACTGATCATCGCGGCCCGCGCGACAGGCACGCATGTCGCCGACCGACCGTCCATTCCCGTGCGGCGCGACAAGGCGCCGGACCCCGGCTCGTTCATGGAGATGTACCAGGAGCTCACGGCGGGGCCGGCGATCTTCCAGATGGGCGTTCCTTCGCAGGAGACCTTTCCTGCGACGCTGCTCGCGCGAATGCGCGCACGGGCGGTTCGCGTCGAGATGAGCGCACCTGCGATCTACCCCGACCCGCGCGGCGAACTGGACTTGCGACGCGAGATCGCGGCCTACCTTGCGCTGGCGCGCGGGATCGAATGCGCACCGTCCCAGATCATCATCACCAGCGGCTTCAGCGGCGGCCTCGGCCTGGCGCTCCGTGTCCTCGACCTCGGGCAAAGGAAGAAAGTCTGGATGGAGGATCCCGGCTTTCCCTTCACCCGGCACGGCCTCGAACTTGCGGGCCTGTCGATCGTGCCAATCACGGTTGACGCAGATGGGATCGATGTCGATGACGGCCTGCAACAAGCGCCCGACGCCGCGCTGGTTGTCGTGACACCGGGGCAGCAGGCGCCGCTCGGATCCACGCTGTCACTGGCACGTCGATCGCGCCTGCTCGACTGGGCGAACCAAAACAACGCCTGGGTGATCGAGGACGACTATCTCAGCGAACTTCAGCTCAAGGGCCGGGCCACGCCGGCGCTCGCCTCGCTCGATCGCGCCGGCCGCGTCATTCACATTGGCTCCTTCAGCAAGACCGTAACCCCTGCCCTACGGCTCGGCTTTGTCGTTGCACCGGCCGCTCTGGCGTCGCGATTCGCCGAGACCGCAGCGTGCCTCGCGCCGGCACCCGGCCCCGCGGTGCAGCTCGCCACGGCAGACTTCATCCGCGAGGGCCATTATCTGCGGCATCTGCGGCGCACCAAGCGCGCCTACACCGCGCAAGGCGATGCACTGCTGAAGCAGCTTCGAACGCGCACCACGAACGTTGCGATTGCAGGACTGGCCGCGGTCCTGCGCTTGCCGGACGGAGCGCCTGATCTTGCCATCGCCAGGCAAGCTGCATCGTTCGGACTTGCGCCCACGCCGCTCTCGCTCTGGTATGCCTCGAAGGCTTCGGCGCGCCCGGGACTGTTGCTAGGCGTCGCGACGTCTCCACTCAAAAGGATCGAGGCGTCCTGCGACCGGCTCCTTCAGATCATCGACCGCCTACGTGATCCGACTCCGGCGTCGGCAGCTTAACCCGCCAGCGTCACGATCAAGGGTCCGTTGCGGGTGGCGATCACGGTGTGCTCGTATTGAACGGTCGGCGCCTCGGGGCTGCTGTAGAGCGTCCATGGGTCGTCGCCATTCTCCGCCCATTCGGCACCCATGGAGAGGAACGGCTCGACGGTGAACACGAGGCCATCGTTCATGATGCGGCGTTCGGAGCGATCGGGCCAGGTTGCAATCTCCGTCGGCTCCTCATGGAGCGACAGGCCGACGCCGTGACTGGCCAGATTCCTGACCAGGCTGTAGCCTTTCTTCCGCGCAAAGGTCCCGATCGCCTGGCCGATCCCGGCAATCGGTTTGCCGGCGCCGACCTGCTGCAGGCCGGTCCACATCGCCCGCCGGCCGTCCCGGCAAAGACGTTCGATCGCGCGGTTTACGGGGGGAACGGCGAAGGAAGCACCCGTATCGGCGAAGAAGCCATTCTTCTCGGCTGACACGTCGATGTTCACGAGGTCGCCGCGCGCGATCCGCCGTTCGCCCGGAATGCCGTGAGCGATCTCCTCGTTCACGCTGATGCAGGTCGCCCCGGGAAAATCATAGGCCAGCTCCGGGGCCGAACGCGCGCCGGCGGCCTCCAGGAGCTTTCGCCCGATCTGGTCGAGCTCGGAGGTGCTCATGCCCGGCTCAATCGCCTTGCCCATCGCCTCCAGCGTATTGGCGACGATGCGACCGATCTCTTTCAGGCGCGTCAGGTCGTTGTCATCGGAGATTGTCATGTCAGGGCTCTTGTCCGGGAGGCCCGGACATAGCCCCTGCGAGGTCGGCTTGCAAACGCAGCGTGTACGCCAGAATCGTTCGCGCGGCCTAGTCAGCGTTCCGCCAACGCGGGATCGCAAGATCTACATGAAACCCGGATTACGCGGGAGGTAACTAACCCAATCTCCGAACTGCCGATTGGACATCAGCAGCATCGGGAGCGTCAGATGCATGCCGTGGTCGGTCGCCACTTTGAGCGCCGGCTCGCTCGTACCCGGCACGAAGGCCGAGATGGTTGGAACACCGCCCCGTGCCGCGAGCGACAGCGCAGCCGCAAGGGCGGGGCCAACCAGATCCTGCCGGCGGACCGCGAGCGGACCAATGTGTCCATCCGAAACGTAGACGTACCCGACGCACTCGCGGCCGGCGTGAATGGTGAACCCGTTCGTCGTGCTGTCGCCCAGGAGATATCGGTGATGCTTCGCTCTGGAAACGCCGAGAGCGCTGATATCAATGGGCACCAGGTCCTCGAACCGGGCCGTCGCGGCGGCAAGAGGTTCAAGACGCAGCAGCGGCTCAGCCAACCGTGACGCCAGGCGGTCACGAGGCGCGCTGACCATGTAGATCGGACAGCGCGGGAATAGTCCGTGACGGATGTAGAGGCCTTGAGACACGTTGTTGAAGGTGAAGGTAATCAACGCCTTGACGGATGCTCCGCGCGTTGCCGCGTGAGCGAATGACTTCCCGAGCAATTGATTGCCAATGCCGTCGCTCTGGCGATCAGGCGCCACGAACAACTGCGCCAAGAACCAAAGCTCGCCACACACCCAACTCCACGCGAAGCCGACAATGTCTCCGTCGTCATCGGCAACCCATAGACCTTCGGGATCATCCGCAAGCGAGAAGGCCTGAAAATGGTGCGGGCGAGAGGATGCCATCTTGCCGAACCCCCGCCGTTCCGTGAGTTCGTTGATGCTGGCGACCACGATCTCGTCGGCTCTCGCCAAATCGTCGCTACAAGCGGGCCGGCACACGACAGCCATTCTCGAATCCTCCCGAAGAGATCAACACGGCCCATGGGAGCGACGAAATCCTCAGCCGGCAATCAGGCCAGGGGCCGGATGTTCTGGTTCATGCGGAAGAAGTTGGTCGGGTCGTATTTCGCCTTGATCCGCTGCAGTCGCCGGTAGTTCGGTCCATAGGCGGCCGCGACAGGATCGCCCGTCTCGTCATCATCGAGATAATTGACATAGCGGCCGGAGGCGAAGAAGGGCCGCATCCTTTCGTAGGTGTCGCGCGCCCAGGACATGCAGCGGCTGGTATCGCTGGCCTGCATCCACTGCGCGAGAATCAGGAAATTATAGCCCTCCTGCCGATGCGGAAATGCCGTATCCACGGCATCGACGCGGGCCGCCGCGCCGTGGACGTGTTCAACCAGAAACTGCCCCATGGGAGTCGGGCAGCGCGCGAAGCATTCGATCATGGTCGCAATCGCGCCATCACTGAGCTCCGCGAGGAAGTTCGATTTCCAATAGTTGAAGGCGCCTTTCGGATAGTTGGCGTCGAGCATGCGGTTGAGGTCGCAATAGGGAATCGGCCCGACTGCATCCAGGATCGGAGTCCCGAACTGTTTCAGCGGCCGCACCGCTCGTTCGGCATCCGCCAGCGGTCCGCAGTGACTGGTGACCAGGACCGCGACCTCCGTGCCGGAGCCGTCTGGCGCATGCGTCAGGGATGCGAACAGCATGTGCTCGTCCGCGAGCGACCGCGTGCTGGTCCGGAAGAATTCGAGCACCTCGCGGGAGCGTTCGATGGGATGGACGATCGGGCCGCCGGTGATGATCGGCCCGACCGTATGAAGATCGTATTCGAGACTGGTGGCGATCCCGAAGTTTCCGCCGCCGCCGCGGAGAGCCCAGAACAGATCGGGCTCCTCTTGCCTGCTGGCGCGCAAAACCCTGCCATCGGCGGTGACGAGTTCGACGGCCCGCAGATTGTCCAGTGCCAGACCGTACTTGCCCATCAGCCAGCCCAGTCCTCCGCCGAGGGTCAGGCCGGCAATCCCGGTGGTCGAGACCACGCCGCCGGTGACCGCAAGTCCGTGAAGTTGCGTTTCGCGATTGAGCTCGCCCCAGGTGGCCCCGCCCTGCGCCCAGACGGTCTTGCCGACCGGATCGACCCGGACGCCCTTCATGGGCGAGAGGTCGATCATGATCCCGCCGTCGATGGTTGCGCGTCCTGCTACATTGTGGCCACCGCCGCGAACGGCGACCTCGAGGCCGAGCCTGGTCGCAAGAGCGACGGCGTCGACGACGTCGGCCACGCTGCGGCACCTGGCGATCAATGCCGGCCGCTTGTCGACCAGCCCGTTATGGACCTTTCGCGCCTCCTCATAGCCCTCGTCCGCCGGTTTGAGCAGTTGTCCTCCGAAGGAGGCGCCAAGATCGGCGGCAGCGCTGGCGACAGATGCGATGGACGACATACCCGATCTCCTCAGCTTGACCCGCCATATCCTTGGCCGCGCACCATCTCAGCGCAAATCCGAAGAATTCAGGTGACGATGAACTGATTTCACCTAGACTGGCCGACATGCACAAGCTCCCGCCCCTGATCGAGCTTCGCGCTTTTGAAGCCGCCGCCCGCCATCTGAGCTTCAAGAAGGCTGCGGCAGAACTCGGCGTGACGCCAACGGCGATCAGCCACCAGATCGGGTTGCTCGAGCAATATTGCGGTCGCGCTCTGTTCCGCCGCAGACCACGGCCACTCTCGCTGACCGATGCCGGAGCGCGGCTCTTCCCCGCCATACGCGGCGGGCTCGAGGCGTTTGCCGCCGCCATTGCGAGCGTCATGCAGGAAGGCGCCCAACAGCCTCTCCGGGTGACGACGACCAACGCATTCGCCAGCCGCTGGCTCGTGCCCCGCCTACCCCTGTGGCGCAAGTTGCATCCCGACGTGCCGCTGGAGGTCATCGGCACTGACACCGTGCTCGACCTGCAGGCCGGAGACGGCGACGTCGCCATTCGCTACGCGACCAGCCGAGTACGGCCGACAGACGGCATCGTCGAAGATCTCTTCACCGATACATTCTGGGCCGTCTGCAGTCCGCGCCTGCTTGCAACGGGGCGCTTGATGCGACCGGTCGACCTCGCAAATCACGTCCTGATCCACTCTTATTGGTCGCCGGCCGATCGTGAGCCGCCCACCTGGCAGCGATGGCTCGCCGCGGCTCAGCGCAGATGGCGTGACGTCCCCCCGTTCAAGGACATGCAGCATCTGAGTTTCCGCGAGGAATTGCACGCCATCGAGGCGGTGATCGCAGGACAAGGAATAGGAGTGTTCAGTGATGTGCTCACGGCACACGACCTCGCCGCCGGTACGCTCGTGAAGGCGTTCAAGTTGAGCTTGCCTGGCTACGGCTTCCATGTGGTCAGTAAGGCAGGCCATCCGCGCGCAAGAACCATCCGAGCCTTTTCGGAGTGGCTGCGATCAGACCCTTGATCCGTTTCTTGGTGTCGAACATCGGCCAAGTCATGATGTTGAGACCGATGCGTGTTTCGGATCTCGTGCGGCCCTCGCCATTCGAGGAATCCGGGGCCACCGTGCCGCATGCAGGCCGACGGTTTCGCCAGTCGGCTGCAAACGGGAGCATCAGGGCTTGAATGGATACCCGTCGGCTGGACCGGCTGGATTTGCCGGACCGAATAGACGATCAAATTTCGTCCAGCAAGGCACGGACTTTCGCGGCCAGATCTTCGATCGCAAAGGGTTTGGACAGCAGATGCTTGCCGGCATCGAGCATGCCGTTGTGAACAATTGCGTTGCGCGTGTAGCCGGTGGTGAACAGCACCTTCAAATCCGGGTATCGTTTCGACAGTTCGCCCGCAAGTTCAGCGCCGGTCATGTCGGGCATGACGACGTCGGTAAACAGCAGATCCGGGACGAGACCGTTTTCGATCATCCTGATCGCCTCCTTGGCGCTCGCGGCCTCGATGACCGTATAACCAAGCTCCCGCAGGCTTTCGGATGAGATGCTGCGGACCCGCTCGTCGTCCTCGACGACGAGAATGGTCTCACCCTGAAGGCTTGCGCCGGGATGCGTCACTCCTTGCGATGGGGTCGATACTCCCTCGTCGCCGGCGAAGCGTGGAAGATAGATCTTCACCGTCGTGCCAACGTCGACTTCCGAGTAGACTTTGACGTGGCCGCCCGACTGCCGCACGAAGCCGTAGACCTGACTGAGGCCGAGGCCGGTGCCCTTACCCACGACCTTGGTCGTAAAAAACGGATCGAACACCTTTCCCAGCACGTCGGGCGGAATTCCGGTGCCGTTATCCGTCACGGCAATGAGAACATATTGTCCGGGCGACAGAGCATATTCACGGGCAAATTTCCGATCGATCGAGGCGTTGCTGGTTTCTATCGTCAGCCGCCCGCCCTTCGGCATGGCATCGCGCGCATTGACCGCAAGATTGATCACGGCGCTTTCCAGCTGGGCCGGATCTGCCTTGACGCGCCAAAGACCGGCCGCCAGGACTGCCTCGAGGCGGATAAGTTCTCCGAGCGAGCGTTCGAGCAGTTCGCTCATCCCCCCGATCATCTTGTTGATGTCCACGACTTCAGGCGCCAGAGGCTGCTGGCGCGAGAACGCCAGCAGCCTCTGCGTCAAAGTGGCAGCGCGATTTGCGCCGTCGATTGCCCCCTCGATGAAGCGGTCAATGTTGACCTCTCCCTTGCCGAGCCGTCGTTTGGCGAGATTCAAGCTGCCGAGGATCACGGCCAGCATGTTGTTGAAGTCGTGGGCGATCCCTCCGGTCAGTTGACCCACGGCCTCCATCTTCTGGGATTGGCGCAACTGCTCTTCGGCTTTCATGCGTTCGGCAATCTCGTCGGCGACACGTTGCTCCAGTTCGGCATTGAGCGCCTCGAGCCGGGTCAGGAGCCGAGCGTTGTCGATAGCCGTGGCGGCGTGGCCGGCAATCCCGAGCAAGGCGGCTTCGTGCTCTGCCTGGAATTTACCCGTCTCTGCATGGCCGAAGAAGAGTCCGCCGAGGACTTCGCTCGTGCGCGAGATGACGGGGACCGCGAGGTAGGATCGGACTGGAAGATGTCCCTCCGGCATGCCTTTACGCGGCCCGTTCCTGCCATAGCGCGGGTCCTGCAGGATGTCGTCAGACCTCACCACGCCCGTACCCTTGAACGTGGGCTCGAACACCGCGGTGTTGCGCGGCATAGGAAACTTCTCGAAGGCGGATCGCGGCGCTCCGGACAGCGAATACAGCATGTAGCTGCCGCCGTCCGGCGCCAGAACGTTGTAGAAGAAGGCTCCGAACTGGGCGCCCGTCAGCTCCACGCCGGCATCTGTAACGATCTGCACGATCTTCTCGAGGTCGCGTTCGCGGGCGACCGACGCCCCCGTATCATTCAGTATTCGAAGCTGGCGTTCGGTCTTCTTTTGCGCGGAAATATCCAGAACCGTCCCGATGAACCGGACGGCCTGCCTATTGGAAAAGATCGCCTGCCCGGTCGCCGCGATCCAGCGTTCGACACCATCCTCGATGCCGATGGTTCGGAATTCAATGTTGTAGCTTTTCGGGCAATCCGGCGTCAGGGCTGCGGAGACGGCCTCGTGTGCCCGCTGCCTGTCGTCTGGATGGAGACCCTTCAGGAACGCCCCTTCGTAGCTCACTTCGGCGTCCGGCGACAAACCGAACACCTCCTTGCAGCGGTTGTCCCATCCAAGAACGTCGGTCACCGGATTATAGTCCCAGATGCCTATACCAGCCGCCCTGTTCGCAAGACTCAGGCGTTCGGCAGCTTCTCGCGCCGCCTGTTCCGAACGAACCCGCTCGATGTGGGCCCACGATCTCTCGGTGACCTCCGTGAGCAACGCGAGCTCGCGCGCCGTCCACCGATGCGGGCCGCGGTGATGAATGGCCATCAAGGCCGTGAGCTGCCCTTCCTTGACCAAGGGCATGCAGATCGTCGAACCTATTCCGATGTTCTGAAAGGTGGCCGCCTCCTCCGGCGCGATCTCCTTCAAATTGTCATTGATGACGAGAGGCCTGCCAGCACTGAGCTCTCGCACCGCCTTCTCACCGAAGTCGGCCAGGCTGTAGTGGCCAAGGATATGCATCGCACCAGGAGCCGCCCAATCCCCGCGGATGGTGAAGCCGTCTTGATCGGGATCCATGTCGGCATAAGCGCAGTTCGAGACGCCGAGGTGCTCTCCGACCATTCTCGTCGTCACTGCCATCACGCCGTCGGCATCGCGGGTCCTGGCCGTCTCCTTGTTGAGAGCGTCAAGGAAGAGCAGACGGATCTCGTTCTCCCGCACCGCCGCCTCGGCGCGTCGACGTTCGACGGCGGTTCGCGTGCGCTCGGCGACATCGTGGATGAGCTCGAGCTCCTCGGAGCTCCAGACCCGCGGGGTTGCGTTGTTGAGGTAGAGCAGCGCGACGACTCCGTCGGGCTCGGAGATCGGCATGTTGACAAGCGCGCGAGCGGATATCGCTTCGAGCGCGCGCGCGCGGTCGCCAACGCGAGGATCCTTCTCCGCATCGGCACAGATGACCGTCTCGCCGCGCTTCAAATCTTCGATGTAGTTGCCATAGTCGCGGAAGTGCAGCACCCCCGCCAGGCTCAAAATGCCCGGCGCGTTCCAGTCACGGGCGATGGTAATGGTCTCGGCCGACGTGTCGACCGTGCCGTAGCCTGCCCGGCTGACCTTGAGGCTGCGGCCGAGCAGCTCTGCCGCGGCATAAGCGAGATCGTCGGGGTTGGCGATCTCTCGGATGTAATCGCCAAGTGCAGCCAGGACGGCATTGCGATCGGTCGAGTTCTCCCCGGCCGTCGATGTCATCTGACCTCCCCTGACACTTGGCTCGTCACCGAATAGCGTTTCTTGCGGCATCCGCTTCAGGCCGACGACGATGCCAGCGGGAGAGTGGCACCCGCGCGTTCTGATAACTTCATGAAGGCATCAAGGTTCCGGCCCGGCCTGTGCCATGCGCGGGCTCGAGCAAATCACGACGTCAGTGCTTAGTTAGCGCATGCTGCCGCGACCTCGACCGCCTCGCCGCAACAGCGTGAGCGCCTGGGCCGATGGACACGCTGCCGGCGTCAAAGTTGCGTGTCCCCGCACGCGGCCATCTGCAGGTGTCGGCAGAAAATAAACGCGACTGCCCGCGCCACCGCAAGTTGTGGACGCACCCTTGGTCGTATAGCGTCAGCATCAGGATGCACCTCGTGGTCTCACAATTCATGCTCGTCCGTGCCCTGCTTCTGCTGGCCTTGCTGTCGCTTCCCGGCGCATTGCGTGCCGAAGGGACCCCGGCCGAGAAACCCGGCTTTGCCTCCAGGCTGACGATCTATCTTGCCAAAGGCGCGCCCGACGCGTGCGGGCCGGGCTGCGACCGCTGGATCGCGATCGAGGGCCAGATCGATCAAGACGCAGCGTCCCGCATTCGCCGCTTCCTCGCCGGCGTCAAGGACCTGCAGCGCCCGATCTACCTCCATTCGCCCGGCGGAAACGTTGAGCAGTCCTATGTGATCGCCCGGCTGCTGCGCAGCCGCAAGGCGATCGCCCGGGTTGGCCGGACGATCGCGACGGCGTGCGCCGCGGGCACGCAGATCGACGCCGCATGCCAGAAGATCAAGAACGGGAACGGCGAGGTCGAGGCCGAACTCAGCACCTATCATGCGATGTGCAACTCGGCCTGCGGTTACCTGTTTCTCGGAGCGACCTCTCGCGAGGTTGCGCCCGATGCCGCGCTGGCGGTCCATAACTCCAGGCTCATCCTCCGGTTTCAAGGCAATCCGCCTCCGGAAGTGGTCGCCGAAGCGCGGCGGCGCCGGATCGCCGGTGCCGACCGCGACCGCGCCGCGTTCATTGCGGCGATGGGAATCAGCCGCGAGCTCGATGCACTGATCAGCACCGTGAAATTCGAAAACCTGCACGTGCTGACGCGGCCCGAACTCTACCGGTTCGGGATCGACACGCGACCGCTGGCCGAGACGATGTGGCGGCTGGAAAAGGGAGCGCGACCGTTCATCAGCAAGATCGCCGCGGTGAAGAAGGAGAACGATGCCTCGTTCCGGACCATGGAATGGCGCCTGTATTGCGAAAACAAGAAGCGCGTGCCGCTGATGTTCGCGGGTGAGATCGACGCATCGGCCGCCGGCAAGAAAACGATCCTGATCGCGGCCAGCGCCGACATGAGCAAGCAAGCGGGAGGGCCTCCGGTGCGGTTCGGGAAGTACGAGGTCTGGAACGGCGCCGTCGACCCGGACATGGTCAAGGCGGTGCTGGCCTCGCACTCCCTGCAGGTCCGGGAAACCACGCCGGAACCAGAGGGACGGGCTGACGTCACAAGCTTCAACATCGACACGACCGGCTTGGCGTCGGTGTGGACGCAACTCGGGACGTCGCGCACTTCAGTGGCGACGGGCCCGGCAAAACCCTGGCCGGCGAATTCTCTGCAGCCGACACCCTGGACGGACAGTCCATGGAAAGCAGGTGGTACCCTGCCGAACGTCAGCGCAACGCCTGCGCCGTAGCGCGCAGGCTTGCAACAGTCTTCAAGAGCTGAAGCCTGCCCCCTCCCTCAGCCCTCGACCCGCGTGTAGATCACGAGCTTCAGCGCGGGATCGTCGTTGGCCTGGAAGCTGGTGTGCTCGAACCGGAGCACGCCCCTGGTCGGATGGTTCATGGTCTTGAGGCCTGAGGCGGTGTTGCGGATGTCGTGGGCTTCCCACCATTTGACGAACTCCGGACTGCCCTGGCGCAGCCGCGTCAGCAACTCCGTGAAAGCGGGATCGCCGGCCCAGACGTCGTGATTGGCGCGGAACATCGCGACCATGCTCCTGGCGACGTCGGTCCAGCTCGCGCCGTAGAATTTTCGCGTCTGCTTGTTGGTCATCACCAGCAGCAGCGTGTTGCGATCCTGCTCGGGCAACTGACCGAAGGCAAAGACCTCCTCGGCCGCCGCGTTCCAGGCCAGCACATCCCAGCGGCGCCCCGTGATATAGGCCGGCTGGTGCAGGCTCTCGATCATCCGCCGAATGGGCGGCGGCACGGTCTCGCGCGTGAACGCCCCCCTGGCGCCGTCGCGCGCCAGCGCCTTCAAATGCGCATGCTCGGTCTTGCTGAGGCGGAGTGCGCGGGCCAGCGCATCGACGGTGGTCACCGACGGGCTGACGGTGCGGCCCTGTTCGAGGCGGATGTACCAGTCGACGCCGATGCCGGCGAGCTGCGCGACCTCCTCGCGGCGTAGCCCCGCGGTGCGCCGGCGCCGGCCGACCGGAAGACCAACCGTCTTCGGCGACAGCTTTTCGCGGCGAGACCTCAGGAAGTCGCCGAATTCAACGCGGCGCGGATCGGCCATGATGTCGCTCCCACATGGAGGGTCTTTGGAATACTAGGATAATACCAGGCCTTCTTGGCCCCTCCAAGGCGGCGCATATGGGATTCACCGCGACTTTGAGGTGAACATCCATGAAAGCTGCCGTACTCAAATCCCTTGGATCGCCGCTGGTGATCGAGGACGTTCCGAAGCCGACCCTCGGTACCGGCGAAGTCGTTGTCGACATCGTCGCCACGCGCGTCCTGTCGTACATGAACGAGGTTTTTGACGGGACACGCAACTACGCGCTCGATCTGCCTGTTATCCCCGGTCCCGGCGGCATCGGCCGGGTGCGCGCGGTCGGCCCGGATGCCACCAAGCTCAGCGTGGGCGACTGGGTGTTCTGCGACCCGACGGTGCGCTCGCGCGACGACACCGTTGCGCCCGATATCGCTCTGCAAGGGCTCACCGCTGCCGGGCCCGGCGGCATGCGGCTGCAACAGCATTTTCGCCACGGCTCCTTTGCCGAACAAATGAGGGTGCCGACCGAGAACGTGAAGCGGCTCGGTGCGATCACGCCCGAGGACGCGACGCAATGGTGCGCGCTGGGCACGCTGCTAGTGCCTTACGGCGGCTTCCTCGCTGCGAACCTTAGAGCGGGCGAGACCGTGCTGGTGAGCGGGGCTACCGGCAATTTCGGCAGCGCCGCCGTCTCGGTTGCGTTGGCGATGGGCGCAGCCAGCGTGGTCGCGCCCGGCCGCAACGAGAAAATCCTCGCCGACCTCGTCCGACGCTTCGGCAGCCGCGTGCAACCGGTCAAGCTTACTGGCAATGAAGATCACGACCGCGAGGCGATGAAGCGCGCAGCGCCCGGCCCGATCGATTGCGCGTTCGACATCATGCCGCCCTCCGTGAGCACCGACGTCGTGCGTGCAGCGATCATGACGGTGCGCCCCTATGGGCGCGTCGTACTGATGGGCGGCGTCGGCATGGCCGGCGGCGCGGGCCTCGAGCTGCCCTACCCCTGGATCATGCGCAACTGCATCAGCATCCACGGCGTCTGGATGTACCCGCCGGATGCCGCGAGCCGTCTGATCGCGCTGGTGCGTGCGGGTCTGCTCAGGCTGGAGGAATACGAGACGACGGCCTTCGACCTCGACCATGCCAACGAGGCGGTGGCGCACGCCGCCGCCAATGGCGGGCCGTTCAAAATGACGGTGATCCGGCCTTGAAAAATTCAGACGACGGCGTGCCCGTCGTCATCGATTTTTTCGTCAGTCGGCCCAAGCACTTGGCTACTGTGCATGGGGTTGTTTTCGCGATTTTCTACTCGAGCTCGACCACCTGGCCGTTCGACAGCGACACCCGCCGGTCCATGCGGCCGGCGAGCTCCATGTTGTGGGTCGCGATCAGCATCGAAACCTTGGTCGCCTTGACCAGCTGCATCAGCGCCTGGAACACGTGATCGGCCGTGTGCGGATCGAGGTTGCCGGTCGGCTCGTCCGCGAACAGCACCCGCGGCGCGTTGGCCACCGCGCGCGCGATCGCGACGCGCTGCTGCTCGCCGCCGGACAGCTCGGCCGGGCGATGGGTGATGCGGTCGCCGAGACCGAGATAGCCGAGGATCTCCTTGGCGCGCTTGACGCTCTCGGACTTCTTCAGGCCGCGGATCATCTGCGGCATCATCACATTCTCCAGCGCCGAGAACTCCGGTAATAGCCGGTGCGACTGGTAGACGAAGCCGATATCGGTGCGGCGCAGCTGGGTGCGCTCGATGTCGGGCAGCTGCGAGGTCGGCGCGCCCGAGACATAGACCTCGCCGGAATCGGGTGCTTCCAACAGCCCCGCGATGTGCAGCAGCGTCGATTTGCCCGAGCCCGACGGCGCCACCAGCGCGACAGACTGCCCGGCCCACAGCGCGAGCTTGGCGCCGTCCAGGATCGTCAGCGGCACCTCGCCCTGCAAGTACTGCCGCTTTATCTCGTGGAGATAAATGACCGGTACGTCTTCCGCCCCCTGCTGCTGCTCCATCAACCCCTCACTCGTACCGCAGCGCTTCGACAGGATCGAGGCGCGCGGCGCGCCACGACGGATACAGCGTCGCCAGGAACGACAGCGTCAGCGCCATGATGACGACGGCCGTGGTCTCGCCGACGTCGATCTCGGCGGGCAGTTTCGAAAGGAAATAGAGTTCTGGCGAGAACAGCTCGGTGCTGGTCAGCCAGGACAGGAATTGCCGGATGGATTCGATGTTGAGGCAGATCACGAGGCCGACGACAAAGCCGACCAGCGTGCCGACCACGCCGATCGAGGCGCCCGTGATCAGGAAGATGCGCATGATCGAGCCCTGCGAGGCGCCCATCGTGCGCAGGATCGCGATGTCGCTGCCCTTGTCCTTCACCAGCATGATCAGGCCTGAGACGATGTTCAGAGCCGCGACCAGCACGATCATGGTCAGGATCAGGAACATCACGTTGCGCTCGACCTGGAGCGCGTTGAAGAAGGTCGAATTGCGCTGCCGCCAATCCACCAGGAACACCGGCCTGCCCGCAGCCTCCGTCACGGCCTGGCGGAAGGCGACGATCTGATCGGGATTGGTGGTGAACACCTCGATCGAGGTGACGTCGTTGCTGCGATTGAAATAGGCCTGCGCTTCCGCGAGCGGCATGAACACGAAGCCGAGATCGTATTCGGACATGCCGATCTCGAACACGGCGACGATCTTGTACGGCTTGATGCGCGGTGTCGTGCCCATCGGCGTGACCGCGCCCTTCGGCGCCACCAGCGTGATGCTGTCGCCGGCATGCAGCGACAGCTGGTCGGCGAGGCGCCGTCCGATCGCGACACCCTGCCCGTCGTCAAAGCCCTCGAGCGAGCCCTGCTTGATGTTCTTGGCGATCGAGGTGAGGTTGTTGAGGTCGTCGGAGCGGATGCCGCGCACCAGCACGCCCGAGGCGTTCCAGGGTGAGGACGCCAGCGCCTGGCCGTCCACCACGGGCGCGGCGAGCCGGATGCCTTTGACCTGGCTGAGGCGGTCGGCGACGTCTTTCCAGTCGGTCAGCGGCGATTCCAGCGGCTGCACCAGGATGTGCCCGTTCAGCCCCAGGATCTTGTCGAGCAGCTCTTTGCGGAAGCCGTTCATCACGGCCATGACGATGATCAGCGTCGCCACACCCAGCATGATGCCGAGGAAGGAGAACCCGGCGATGACCGAGATGAATCCCTCCTTGCGGCGCGCCCGCAAATAGCGCGCCGACAGCATCCACTCGAATGGCGCAAAAGGCGCGGTTTGCACGGTCTCGGTCATGGTCTCATCCATCGCTCGATAATCCCATGATTCGGGGTCAATTGTGGCCGGATTGGCGGCCGCGATATCGCGATGAACAATATTCAGCCGACCAGGCTTATCAGCCCACAAGTCTTGCGACCGCGTCCGCTGGCGACATAGTCTCGCGGGAGCCGTCACTGCGCCGCTTGATCTCGACCTTGCCGTCGGCGAGCCCCTTCGGCCCGATCATGATCTGCCAGGGGATACCGATCAGGTCGGCGGCGGCGAATTTGGCTCCGGCGCGCTGGTCGGTGTCGTCATAGAGCACGTCGACGCCCTTGGCCGTGAGCTCGGCATAAAGCTTCTCGCAGGCCGCATCGACCGCCGCATCACCCTGCTTGAGATTGAGGATCGACACGCGGAACGGCGCGACGGCCTCCGGCCATTTGATGCCGGCATCGTCATGGCAGGCTTCGATGATCGCGCCGAGCAGGCGCGAGACGCCGACGCCATAGGAACCGCCATGGATCGGCACGTCGACGCCGTCGGGGCCCGCCACCAGGGCCTTCATCGCGTCGGAATATTTGGTGCCGAAATAGAAGATCTGCCCAACCTCGATGCCGCGGGTGTTCACCCGCTTGTCCGCCGGCACTTCCTGCTCGAACCGCGCGGCGTCGTGGACGTCCTCCGTGGCGGCGTAGACCGAGGTCCATTGCTTGATGATCGGCGTCAGGTCGCTGTCGTAGTCGACGTCCTCGCCCGGCACCGGCAGGTCGAGCACGTCGCGATTGATGAAAACGCCGGATTCCCCGGTTTCGGCCAGCACGATGAACTCGTGGCTGAGGTCGCCGCCGATCGGGCCAGTCTCCGCGCGCATCGGGATCGCCTTCAGCCCCATCCGCGCAAAGGTGCGCAAATACGCCACGAACATCTTGTTGTAGGCGACGCGCGCGGCCGCTTCGTTGAGGTCGAACGAATAGGCGTCCTTCATCAGGAACTCGCGGCCGCGCATCACGCCGAAACGCGGACGTTGCTCGTCGCGGAATTTCCATTGAATATGATAGAGATTCAGCGGGAGGTTCTTGTAGGACTTCACATAGGCGCGGAAGATCTCGGTGATCATTTCCTCGTTGGTCGGCCCGTACAGCAGCTCGCGCTTGTGGCGGTCGGCGATGCGGAGCATCTCCGGACCATAGGCGTCATAGCGGCCGCTCTCGCGCCAGAGGTCGGCAAGCTGGAGCGTCGGCATCAACAGCTCCAGCGCGCCCGACCGGTCCTGCTCCTCGCGCACGATCTGCTCGATCTTCTTCAACACGCGGAAGCCAAGCGGCAGCCAGGCATAGATACCGGCGGCCTCCTGCCGGATCATGCCGGCGCGCAGCATCAGCCGATGCGAGACGATCTCAGCCTCTTTCGGATTTTCCTTCAGGATGGGCAGAAAGAACCGCGACAACCGCATGGTAATACTCTGGGAATCAGTGATGGGTTGCAGTGAAACCGGATTGAGAGCGAAAACACAAGACCGGGAATGAGGAAAAGCCGCTAACGCAACGGAATTCCTGTCATTTTTCCGTCGGACTTCAGGTTCGGCCCAAGCTGCGTCTCACGACGGCGTGACGTCGAGTTCATCCTCGAGCGTGATCTGCTCGAAGTCGGTCACCAGCGCGTCGATCCGCACGTGCCAGCGGCCGGCAAACGGCAGTTCGACCTTGCGCACATGCCAATAGCCGTCGGGCCCGAGCGAGGCCCTTCGCTCCATCGGCTCTATGCCGCGCTCGGGCAGGCTCAGGGTCAACGTCGCCTCCTTGGCCGCCAGCGGCGTCCCCTCGCCGGTCATGAGCTGGAGCACGACATCATTGGCCCCCGCCTTGCCTGGCGAGACCAGGACCTGGAACATCGCCTTGTCGCTATGGATGTGGATCGCCAAAGGTGTCTCCGGCACGATCGTCCGCGGCGGCGGCGTGAAGCGCCAGCCGGCGACCACGGCCAGGATGGCAAGAGCAATCGTACCTTCCAGCACGATGGAGCGCTTGAGCGCGGGCGTCCCTGTCTCGTTCCGGGCCAGAGCCGGAGTCAGCCGGAACCGATTGAGCGCGGCCAGCGCCAGCAATCCCGTGACCAGAACTAGCTTGACCGAGAGGATTAGCCCGTAGCGGGTCCCGACCAGCGCTTCAGGCTTTTCGAGTTGCACGATCGCGAGTGCGAGGCCGGTCAAGGCCAACACGCCGACCGCGAGCGCAGCAATGCGGGAAAAGCGGTTCACAATCGCGAGCGTCGCAATCGTCGGCTTCGACACCAGCGCCACGAGCGGCGCGAGAGCACCGATCCAAATGGTGACACCGAGGCCGTGGAGAAAGATTGCAGGCCGGGTCAACGCCTCCGGCGGTGCCGTTGCGGCGTGCCCGGTCATGGCGAGCGACAGACCGACGCCGACCAACGCCATGATCGCAAGAGCACGCGCGTACCACGCACTGCGCAGCGCCATCAACGCGAGTAGCATCGCAAGCAGAGCAACCAGCAGCGCAGGGCCGGCACTGGTCGCGAGCGCGACTTTCCAGGGAGCGGCGGTCGCAAGGGCTGCCAGTGGCAGCCCGAGGAGATCGAGGCCCAACGCGCCGACGGACGCCACCGCGCTTGGGATGCCGATGGCGAGCGCCATGCGCGGCACGGCCATGCGGGTCATCGACCACGCAACCCAGCGCGCGAAGAACACGCCGCCGACGCCAATGAACAGCCCAACGTACAGGCCGACGCGCGCCAGCCAGATCAGCGCGTTCAACCCGCTATAATCAGCGGCGGCAGGCTTCGTCGCGGTCGGCATGCCAATCGAGAAGATCACCGATCCGGTGACAGGATGGCCGTCCTGCGAGATCACGCGATAGCTGACGACCGCGGTGCCCTCAGGCAGATCCACCGGCATCACGACCGAAATCGTCTCGCCCGATGCGCTGACGCGCGCATCATTTCGTGCCCTGCCCGCGCCATCGATCAGCCGGATCGCGCCCGGCGTCACCGCCTCGTTAAAGCGCAGTTCCACCGCCTTGGGCGCGGCCTTGAGCATGCTGCCGCTCGCCGGCTCGACCGAGACCAGCGCCGCATGCGCCGACGCACCGCTTGCGAAGCCGGCAACGAGGAGCAGCGTCGCAAGCGCGGCGAAGAGGCGCATCAGGGTTTTGGCAACAGTTTCACGCCCGGCGCCGGCGACTTGCCCTCGGACTTGCCCTCATGTGAATGCCCTGCCCCCGCCGCCGGAATTTCGATCCAGCGGCTGACGCCGGCCTCGCATTCCTGAACGACGGGGAAGTACAGAACCGTGTTCGGCTTCAGGCTATCGGTCAGGAACGTGCTGAGGACGAACTCGTCATAGTTCTTGTCCGGCAGCTTGCCGCCGGACCACGCCACCTCCTTGACGCCGGAGGACAGCTTGTTGCCGTGATAGTCGTACTCCCCGGCATATTTGCCCTCGACGACATCGATGGTCCAGCCGGCCTTCGGCATCGGCTTCACTGCGATCACCCCTTCCGGAATCTGCACCCGGATCTTCACCGTCGGCGAGCCCGCGCAGCCATGCGGCACGGTGAAGACGGCCTTGTAGGACGTACCGACCGTGGCTTGCTTGGTCTCGATCGACACGTGCGCCGCCGCCGGCGAGGCGGCGAGCGCGGCAATCAGGATCAGGCAGGATTGCTTCGACATGTTCGGCCTCCCGAGAGTCCAGATCCGTTTCATTTCATCTTCATTCCCGAGTGATCCGGCATTTTCTTCATGTCCATATGACCTGAATGCCCGGCATCGCCAGGCGCCTGTGCGCCGACGCCCTGGACGTCTAGGGACACGGCGACCTTGCCGGCCTTCTCGAATTGCAGCGTCACCGGCACCTTGTCGCCCTGCTTGAACGCGCCCTTCAGCTCCTGGAGCATCAAGTGGTTGCCGCCGGGCGCGAGCTTCACCGTCTTGCCGGCATCGATGGCGAGCCCCTTGTCGAGCGGGCGCATCTTCATCACGCCGTTGTCCATCGCCATCTCGTGGATCTCGGCCTTGCCCGCGATATCGGCGGACACGCTGACCAGTCTGTCGGCCGCAGTGCCCTTGTTCTCGATGGTCAGATAGCCGCCGGCGACCTTGGCGCCGCCCGGCGTCGCCCGGCTCCAGGCCTGCGAAACGACGAGATCGCCGGCCTTGACGTCGTCGGCGACCGCCGGGGCTGCGGAGATCGCGAGAGCGAACGCGGCGAGCAGCACGTTTTTCGAGATTGTCTTCATGTCGGTATTCCCTTTGCAGTCTTTAACTTCAGTGTTTGGAGAGTTGTTGCGCCGACCACTTTTCGAGATCGGCAATTTCGGCCGAGCCTTCGATCGTCGTGACGGTCCCTTCCGGGGAGATGAGCATGGTCCTGGGGATGTCGCCCTGCCAGGCCGGATCGATCTCGAACCGCAAGCGCTCGACAAAGCCGTCGTTGAAGATGAAATTTTCGGTCGACGCCAGACCCGCCTTGTCGAGCATCGATTGCGTGGCGGCCGGCAGGTTCGGCACGAGATCGGCGCTGACCGTGACGACGTCGATCTCCGGATGCTCCTTTGCAAACCGCCCGAGCAGCGGCAGCTCGACCTTACAAGGCCCGCAGGTCACACCCCAGAAATGCACGAGCACGGGGCGGCCGGCGTGCCCCCTCAGGACGCCTTGCCACGTGCCGCGTTCGAATGGCTTCAGAGCCGGAGATGCGCCGAGCGCCGCCGCCGATGCGATCAGAACAACAAGGCTGGCAATGCCTGCAAATCGAAATCTCATGGTTGGTCCTCGATTGCCGTGAGCCGATAGCCGTCCGCCTTCGTCATCCACGACAGGTAGGTCTGCTTGCCGCTGGAGACCAGCAAAGGGTGATCGGACGTGTCGGTCGTGCTCGATATCGCCTTCGGCGCCGACCACGTCTTGCCATCGTCGCGGGAGACCGTCATCTGGACCGAGGTCTTTTCACCGTCGAACTCCTTCCAGACCATCACCGTTCCCGCCGCGCCCGCGAGCACGAAGGGGCGCGTCGGATTACGATCCGGCCGCCCCAACACCATCGGCGAAGTGAACGTGCGGCCTTCGTCGCGCGAGTGGGCGTAGAACAATCCCTTCCGCGCCTTCCCGTTGGTGTACCAGGCGACGTGATAGGTTCCGTTCGGGGCAACGGTGAGGCTCGGGCCATGGTGTGGGCAGGCGTTGATCTGCCAGTCGTCGTTACTGACCCGACGGATTTCACCCGGTGTCGCGACGTCCGCGAAGGTCATCACCGCGTGGTCGCGCACGCCGCCCTCAAAAATGTTCCTGAAGATCACGACCGGCCGCCCGGACGCAGCGAATGCCAGCCCCAACCGGCAGCATTCGCAGGTGCCCTCGCGCGCCAGCTTCGCTTCTGCGTAGGTGGTGCCGCCGTCGCTGGACGAAGTGAAGAACAGCCCGGCTCCCTCGTACTTCTGTCCCGCTTCCTTCGCAAAAATGCGATTGCGCTTGTCCAGCCACGCCGCAAATACTGTTCCATCCTGATCGAGCGCCAGCGCCTCGAAACGTTCGCTCTCGTTGCTTGTGGTGATCGGCTTCAGCTCGGCAAAGCTCCTGCCGCCGTCGGCCGAGCGCGTGGTGAGCACCTGACCGTTGAAGGCCTCGTCCCTGAAGGTCGAGAACGCGAGCGCAATGCCCCCCTTGCGGTCGACCACGATCTTCGGCCGCGCATCCGGCCCCCAATCGAGGTTCAGCCGCGTCGTCGTGACCTGCGTGGGCGTCGAGAAACTTCGGCCCGCATCCTGCGAACTTGCGACCGAGACCTGCCCTCCCGCCATCCAGACCAGCCACAGCGTGCCGTCCGGACCGAAGGCAGGCGTCGCCTTGGTCGCACAGCGCAGCGTCGGCTCCTCGCACGCGGCTTCGGACGCGTGCTTGCCGTGCATCTGCCCCAGCGCCGCACCTTGCAGGCAGGCGAGAGCGGCTATCGCGAGCAAGCCAGTTCGGATCATGGCCCTATTCCCTTCGAGAGCCCGGATCATTTGAAGGCCACCTTCATACCTGCAACGAACAGGCGTGGCGAGCCCGCATAGATCGATCCGGGCGCCGTGCTTGCGAGCGTGCTCCCTGGAATTTGCAGGCCGGCCGCCGTCACAGTGTTTGCGATGTTGTTTGCCGACGCAACATAGGTGCGATCGAACACGTTCCTGACCTCAAGAAACAGATTGAGTGACTTGAAGGTGTCGGACACCAAGTCGGTCTTGTAATGGACGTTTACATTGACCAGCTCATAGCCCGGCGCCTTCAGCAGATTCGCGTTGTCCATGTAGAAAGAGTCCTTCCACTGGACCTCGACGAAGCCCCCGAGGCCTGCCAGCGGCCCGGCGAACTCGTCGTAGCCAATTCGAGCCGTCAGCTCGTTGGGCGAGATACCGGGAATTTTGTTGCCGGCACGGTTGAAGCTGAACACGGCGCCATTGGTGATGTTCTCGACATATTCGGTGTAGACCTCGTCGAGATAGGTGTACGCCGCCATGAACCGCCAGCCCGGATAGAACTTCCAATCGGCTGCAAGCTCGATGCCGCGGTGCTCCGACCGGGGCGCGTTGAACGAATAGCTTACGCCCGCGACCGGCGTCGCCTGGTTGACGATCTCGTTACGGAAGAACTCGTAAAAGCCAGTCGCGCTGAGTTTGAGCGCGCTGTTCGGCGTCCAATCGAAACCGAGATCGTAGCCAAGATTCTTCTGGGCTTGGAGCTGCGTATTGTTGCCTGATAGCCCCGTCCGAGCGACGAAGAGATTCGAGACCTGCGGTGTGCCATACCCCGTGGCAACGCGTGCCCGGACCAGCCATTCATTACTGAGATTATAGAGCAGCGCCAACTCTGGTGCAGTATTTTGAAACTGCCGGTCCGCGGTCGTCGGCGTTGTCGTGGTGATGCCGGTTGGACCGGCGTACGAATAGGCCGTATTGGTGCCCTTGAGCAAGGTTGTCTCCCAACCGATGCCTGCAACGGCCGTTAGCGACGATGTAAGCTTGAGCTCTTCCCTGGCACGAACACCATAGTTGGTCGTCTCGCTGTAGAGATTGCTCGACAGCCTGCCGAGTGTTGCGTTGCCTCCCGGCATCACGTTTCGCGTGTCGCTCGACGCCGTCAGGGTATTGTAGAAGGCGCCGAAGAACGCTGTGGACTCCAGGCCGAGAATCTCTCCGCGCTTGGTGAGATCACTCATGTAGTTGTACGACGGGAAGTCGCCGATCGAGCTGGTTGAGCCAGTTGGCTGACTGATGTTCCGGTCGTCGAACACGAACTGGTTGCGCCACGTCGTGGTGTTGTCGAAATCGTGCTCCCACCGGCCCCCGACGATGGTGCGGCGGTCGTTGCGGCCGAGCCCGGCCTGCACGGCCGTCTCCGTATCGGTTCCGGCGGTCGCGTTGAAGCCATTGTTGAACAGCCTGACCGTACCGCATCCGGGCGCGGCCGTGGCACCGGTCGCACAACCCTGCTGGAAGGGATTTTGATAGTATTGGTTCAGCGTGGAGCGAAGCGGCAGCCGCGCGCTGAGATCGTTGTTGATGATCTTGACCGTGAAACGGTCGTCCGGCGTCGCCTTGAGCGTGCCGAGGAAGTTGACGGTCTGCGTGTTGAACCAGCTATTGCCGATATAGCCGTCGCCTCGCGTGTCGCTCGCGAACAGCGAGCCCTCGAAATTCCCGACCTTCTTGCCGGCCGCCAGGTAATTGTTGAGGTAGCCATAACTGCCGCCGTCGACGCCGTATTCGACACCGTCGATCGTGCCGCCCGGCCGTGTGCGAAAATTGAGCGCGCCGCCGGTCGCGTAATTGCCATAGAGCGCCGACGAGGGGCCGCGGATCACGTCGATCGCGCCATAGGCGTGGGGATCGATCAGGTCGCTGCGCGACAGGCCGTCCGGCTGCGTGACGGGGAAACCGTCGTCGAAGATCACGAGATTGCGGATGCCGAAACCGTTCCGGGCGTTGGACCCGCGAATCGAGATGCCGAAGTCCCGGGGACCGTTGCCCTGCTTGATCGAAATGCCCGGACTGTCCCGCAAGACGTCGCTGACCGAAAACGAGGGCCGGTTGTCGAACTGGCTGCGATCGATGGTCGTCGCGGTCTGGCCGGCCGGCGCCTGATTGAGACCGGCTCGCACTGCGCCGGCGGACATCGTGTTGTTCTGCCCCTGGGCGCCATCGGTCCCGATCGGCGCGACCGGCCTCGCTGCGCGCGCCGCCGAAGCGGAACGCAGCCGCGCTGGCCGGGTGATTGGTTTGGGACGGGACGCCTTAGGCGCCTCGACCGTCACTGCGGGAATCGCTTCCGACGCAGCCTGGGCGAGCGCGTCTGAACCGATCGGGGACACCAGCCCGAAAAGCACGGGCAAGCCCGCACTTCCGATCGCACGAATGCGTAACATCTCTTGAATTCCTGACATCCGGCGCCTCGGCCGGTCCATTGAGCACGCCATCGGCGGCAACGGCGCGCGCCAACGGTTCGGTTTGTCGCTACGTCAGGAAAATTGAGGTGGGGCGCGGGCCTGAGCGCTCGAACCCCTGGGAGCGGCGATGGCGGACGCATCCGCCGGCTGCCACACCACGCGCGCGGCATGGCGGAAGGGAATCGAGAGTGCCGCGTGCGTCGGCGAATCGAGCGACGCGCCCGCCTGGGCGAGGCAGCACAGCGCGCACGCGCCGACATGCGCGGTCGGGGTGCCCGTCCGATCGTCGAGGCCACCCTGATCGCTCGCACTGTGGCAGATGACGGCGGCAGACAGCGGATCGGCGATGGCTTGGCCCGTCGCCCAACAGGCGGCAATCGGCGCCAGCACCTGCATGGCCAGGGCGAGCAGGACCAGGGGTAGGAATTTCTGTAACCGCGCGCGCATCTGCCGAACCGTTCGTTCGTCCGCTAACTAAACACCGCGCCGGGCCCAAGTCGAGATCAGTTCCGCCGCCTACTTGGCCCAGCGCAAATTGGCGAAAACTGTGACCGTGGTACCCCAGCACGGCACCGAGCGGGGGCATTTGAGCCAAATCAAACGGCCCGGCATCCACAGATTTCTTATATTTGTCATATACTTGCGGGGCCAAAAGCCCGATCATTTCGTCTATTGCTCGAATTTTGAACATTCGTTGCCGAAAATGATGACAAGTGAGAAAAGTTGATCTAGCATCACCCTTGCTCAGGCTGGCCGTGAGGTCGAAGTCTGGTGGTCCAAGTCTCGGGAGGAGCCCCTGGCGCGCAAAACGCAGCGTCGCCCCGTCAATCAAGAGCAAATCTTAGAATCGGGGATAATAGGGTCGACACAATTTTTGAGCGGGGCCAGGGCCCCGCTCTTTTTTTGTCTGCATGGCACTTTCGCCGATGAATATGCCCTCCAATCCAGTCGAACTCAGCTTTGAGCTCGCGGCCTCGCGTTGCGCGGATCTCACGCCCATCGTCTACCAGCGCCTGTTCGACGAGCATCCCGAAACGCAGGCGATGTTCCGCTCGGAGGGCGGCGACCTCGTGAAGGGATCGATGCTCGCGCTGACGATCGAGGCGATTCTCGATTTTGCCGGGATGCGTCATGGGCATTTCCGTCTGATTGCCTGCGAACTTGCCTCGCACGACGCCTATGGCACGTCGCGCCAGCTGTTCACCGCCTTCTTCACCATCATCAGGGATACGCTGCGCGATCTGCTCGGCGATGAATGGTCGATCGAGATTGCGCAAGCCTGGGACAAATTGCTCGTCGACATCGACGCACTCGCCGGATCGACCGCCTGACGCTTTGCGCTGCACCACGCGGCGTACTGCGATGGCGCGTGTGATTGCAGATTGAGTGGCATCAACTCTTGTGAGACACTTTCGACATCGGTTGCGCAATCAATGACGCGCCGACGATAAAATTTATGGGAGCGAGCGATGTCCGGGACGAAAGATTTCTCGACGACGAGGCGCGATCTTCTTCAGGCGGCTGCGACCGCCGGCGCCGGAGCTGCCCTCCTCGGCAGCATGGGCATAAACCCCGCATTGGCCGCCGAGGTCGGGCGAAGCGAGAAGCCGCTGAAGGCGGCGTTCTCCAATGCGGGCCTGCAGGCCACATGGTGCGCGCAAGGAAAGCAAGCCGCCGAATTCTGGGGCAAGCTGTTCAACGTCGAAGTCACCTGGTTCGACGGCCAGCTCGACGCCGTGAAGCAGCGCGCGGCGATCGACAACATGGCCTCGCAGAAATGGGACTTCGTCGCGATCCAGGCCTTCGGCATCGGCACTCTCACCCAGCCCGTGCAGAAGATGATCGACGCCGGCACGCCGGTGATCGACATGGACACGCTGATCGCGCCGCTCGACCAGATCAACGTCCACTCCTTCCTCGCCCCCGACAACGAGTTCATGGGCGCCTCGGTGACCCAGGCGCTTTGCAACGCGATGGGCGGCAAGGGCAAGATCATCATGACGCAGGGCGCGCTCGGCCATACAGGCGCGCAAGGAAGAGCCAAGGGCTTCACCTCTGTGGTCAAGCAATTCCCGGGGATCGAGGTGCTCGACACCCAGCCGGCAGACTGGGACGTCTCCAAGACCGCGCGCCTCTGGGAAACATATCTGACCAAGTATCCGCAGATCGATGCGGCGTTCTTCCACAATGACGACATGGCGCTCGCGGCTGCCAACATCATGAAGGCGCGGGGCCGCACCAACATCCTGATCGGCGGCGTCGATGCCATGCCGCCGGCGATCCAGGCGGTGAGCGAAGGCCGCATGTTCGCGACCGTCCGCAATCCCTCCTGCCGCATCCATGGCGGCGCGATCATCGCGGGCGTATCGACCGTAGTTGGCGGCGAGAAGAGCGGCCAGGGCATCCCCAAGAACGTCGTCACCGACGGCCCGGTCGTGACCAAGGCCAACGCCGCCGGGATGCAGTGGATGCAGGATCACTTCCTGATCTGAGCTTCCATGCCCGAGGTGCGTTCGCCCATCCTTGAACTGCAGGGCATCACGAAGAGCTTCGGCGGCGTCGAAGCGCTTCGTGGTGTCGACTTCGCGCTCCATCCCGGCGAGATCCACGGCCTCGTCGGCGAGAACGGGGCTGGAAAAAGCACGCTGATGAAGATCATCGCCGGCGTGCACACCGAATTCTCCGGCCGCTTCCTGATCGACGGGAAGGAGACGCATTTCCGCTCGGCGCGCGATGCGCATGCGGCCGGCATTGCCATGGTGCATCAGGAGCTCAGTGTCGCGCCTGATCTCACGGTCGCCGAGAACGTCTTCCTGGGCAACCAGCCAACCAACGCCCTTGGCCTCGTGCAGTGGCGGCGCATGGCGCGCGAGGCCGGCGAGCAGCTCGCCCGCTTCGGCATCGACGTCGATCCGATGAGCCGGCTGGGTGACTTGCCCATCGGGCTGCAGCAGCTGATCGAGATTGCGCGCGTGCTGTTCTCCGGCGCCCGCATCGTCATCCTGGACGAGCCGACCTCCGCCCTCTCTCCGCCCGAGGTCGAGCGGCTGTTCGCGACGCTGCGGCGGCTACGTGAAGAAGGCACCAGCATCGTCTTCATCTCGCATTTCATCGAGGACATCCTGCGCGTGTCCGACACGGTGACCGTGTTCCGCAACGGGCGGAAGGTCGCCGAGACGGCAAGCGCCGCAACCAGCAAGGGCGCGCTGATCGAGGCCATGATCGGGCGCGGCGGCGAGGCGCTCGAGCACAGCTACACCGACGACCTTATGCTGCCGCAGCCGAGCGACAGCTCGGTCGTTCTGAAAGTCGACCAGCTGTCACTGGCCCGTAGCCTGAAGGACATCTCCTTCGAGGCGCGCGCCGGCGAGGTGCTCGGCATCTACGGCTTCATGGGTTGCGGCCAGCAGGAGCTATCGAGAATCCTGTTCGGCAAGCTGAAGCCTGATAGCGGCGGGCTTCTCGTCGAGGGTAAGCCAAAAACCTTTGCCAGCACGGCGGCGGCGCGGCGCGCCGGCGTGGCGCTGGTGCCCGAGAGCCGCCGCGACATGCTGTTTCACCAGGAGCCGGTCTACAAGAACATCTCGATCAGCATTCTCGACCGCATCTCGGCGCTGCTGCTCAAGCCGGCGCAGGAGCGCGACATCGCGCAGCGCCAGGTCGAGCAGTTGCAGATCCGGCCGCCGGTGGTCGACCTCGACCTCGGCATGCTCTCCGGGGGCAACCAGCAGAAGGTGGCGCTGGCAAAATGGCTGACCTACCCGCCCAAGCTGCTGGTGCTGTGCGAGCCGACCCGCGGCATGGATGTCGGCGCCAAGAACGACGTCATCAACATCGTCCGCGACCTCCGCGCCAAGGGGCTTGCGATCATCGTGCTGTCTACTGAGCCTGAAACGGTGCTGTCGCTGGCCGACCGCATTCTCGTGCTCAAGCGCGGCGCACTGGTGCGGGAATTCAAGAACGAGCCGGTCAGCAAGGACCGCCTGCTGGAAGCGGCGTGACGGAGAAGCACATGAGCAGCGAAACGGCTTTGGCGGCGGGGCAGCGGGCGCGAGGCGTTGCGCCCTTCCTGCGCTCGCAGATGCGCAACATCGCCCCGTTCCTGACCCTGATCTTCCTGTCCGGCTTCTTCGCCTTCGCAAGCCCCTCCTTCGCGACGCTCGACAATCTCGGCAATATCCTCACGCAAGTGTCGGTCACGGGCATCATCGCGGTCGGCCTCACCTTCGTGATCCTCTGCGCCGAGATCGACCTCTCGATCGCCAGCATCGCCAACGTCACCGGCATCGCGGTCGCCTATTTCACGCTGCAGGAATCCTACGTCAACATCGCCAACATTCCCCTGCCCGGCGCGGTCGCGATCATCCTGTCGATCCTGCTCTGCGCCCTGCTCGGCCTCGTCAACGCGCTGGGGCTGACCGTGATCGGCATCCCCTCCTTCATCATGACGCTGGCGATGATGCAGATCGCCGCCGGCATCTCCGCGCTGCTGGTGCGCGGCCAGATCGCCTACAAGGTGCCCAGCCTGATCACCACGCTCGGCTCGGGCTCGATCGGCGGCATCCCCTGGCTCGTCATCATCGCCGCGCTGATGCTGCTCGGCGGCCATCTGGTGCTGACCTACACGCGCTTCGGCCGTTACGTCTACATGGTCGGCGGCAACCGCGAAGCGGCCGAATATTCCGGCCTCAACGTCAAGCTCATCCTCGGCGCCGTCATGGTGATCTCGGCGGTGTGTTCCGGCATCGGCGGCATGCTGGGCGTCGCCCATTTCGGCAGCGCGCAGCAGAACGAGTTCGACACCTATCTGCTCGACTCCATCGCCGCCGTCGTGGTCGGCGGCACCAGCCTGTTCGGCGGCCGCGGCGGCATTGGCAACACCATCGTCGGGCTTTTCGTTCTCGGTGTTCTCAATAACGGCCTCGACCACGTCAACATCGACAGCTTCCTGAAGATCCTGATCCGCGGCCTGATCCTCTTGGCAGCGCTTGTCATCAACGTCTATGCGCAGCGGCTGAGGGAAAAGGCGGCGGACTAGACGAGCCCAAAACAAAAAATGCGAAAACAACCCCAGGCACAGTAGAAACTGTGAGGAAGTTCAGCTGCTTATCGAAACGGCAAGTGAGGGACTGCCGCAGCGCTGACGTTTACTCGTCGGGCAAAGCAGGGGCACGACGTCACAATCGCGGCGCGTGCGGGTTTGGAGCGTTCGATAGAACGTCGCGATAGTGCGCGGCCCTCGATATGAGTTAATGACGGACTCACCGCCTGCGAACGAGCCCCCGCCTAGCGCGTTTGCCAATCCACATAGCATGCCGGGCAAGGGCATAAGCGGTGAGTAGAACGATCAACAGGCTTGTGATCCAGTGGCCAGCCGCAAACACTGCAATGCAGAGCAAGTAGACGACGAAGATCACGCAGATCCACGCCAGCGCGAAGCCCGCATAGGTCCGGCCAGTCGGGATGTTGCTTACGTTGCGTGCCACGGCTTCCATTCCAGCCAGTCCCCCTATCTATACATCACGAGCCAGCAGACAATCGTCAGCGACGAACCGCGATAGGTTAAGAGCCGATGATCACAACTGTTAAAGTTGCTGCGCAAATCGCCTGGGCTGTTTCGATCATCGGCGTCTGTGTGGCGATCGGCGGCGACTATGGTTGGACTCACCACGCCTGGCCGGGCGCCATCGCGCTCGGGACTGTCGGATTCTGCATAGGAGCGGCGCTGGCAGCGTCACCTCCAGCGTTTCTCGAACTCCTGCACGGCGGATTTTGACGGGCAACACGCTTCTGCTTCTGCGTGCTAATCGGTCGACGTCAAAGCCATCCGCCCCGCAATCTCCTCACTCCGCCAACACCTCACGGCATGTCCATCGGCTCGCGTCTCCAGCAGCGGCCCCGGCTCGCGGCGGCACACCGCCTCCGCATAACGGCATCTTGGGCTGAAGGCGCAGCCGTTCGGCGGATTGAGCGGATTGGGAAGGTCGCCGCCTGTGGTCGCCAGCGGGGCATGGTGTAGCGGATCAGGAATCGCGGCGATCAGGGCTTGCGTATAGGGGTGCGCCGGGCGTTCGAAGATCTCGCGCCAGTGGCCGTTCTCGACGATGCGGCCGAGATACATCACCGCGACGCGGTCGCTCATGTGCTCGACGACGCCGAGATCGTGGCTGATCATGATGTAGGACAGGCCGAGCGTGTCCTTCAGTTCCAGCAGCAGATTGATGATCTGGGCGCGGATCGAGACGTCGAGTGCCGAGACCGGCTCGTCGCAGATGACGATTTTGGGGTTGAGGATCAGCGCGCGGGCAATGCCGATGCGCTGGCGCTGGCCACCGGAGAATTCATGCGGGTAGCGGCCCGACTGCTCGGGCCGCAAGCCGACATGCCGCAGCATGGTCGCGACGCGATCCTCGATCTCGCTCTTCGCCGTGACGCCGTGCACACGCAGGGGATCCTCCAGCGTGCGGCGAACGGTCTGGCGCGGATTGAGCGAGGCGTAGGGGTCCTGAAACACCATCTGCACGGTGCGCGCCAACGCCTTCCGATCGCCGGATTGCCTGCTCCTCACGACCTGCCCGTCCAGCACAATGCGGCCGCGCGTCGGCGTCAGCAGGCCAAGGATCGACAATGCGACCGTCGACTTGCCGGAGCCGGACTCACCGACGAGGCCGAGGCATTCGCCGCGCTTCAGCTTGAGATCGACGCCATCGACAGCCCGGAGCATCCGCTTGCCGCGGCCCAGCAGGCCGCCGCCGAGCGGAAAGTGAACCGCGAGATCCTCGACGCTGAGGATGAGGTCATCGTCCGGCCTTCGGTCACCCAGCATGCTTTGCGGCTCATGCATGGTGATGACACCTGACCAGACCGCCCGCGTCCAGTACATCCGTCTCCGGCACGACTGTCCGGCAGATCTCGGTCGCCTGCGCGCAGCGCGGATTGAACCGGCAGCCATCAGGGAAATTCGTGATCGCCGGGACGACGCCCGCGATCTCCTTGAGCCTGGTGCGCCCGAGCGCAGCGCGGCTGCCGAGCCGCGGCAGCGAGGCGACCAGGCCTTGCGTATAGGGGTGCGAGGGAGCTCGAAAAATATCGGCTGAGCCGCGCTCCTCGACGATGCGGCCGGCATACATCACGGCAACGCGGCGGCAGACGTTTGCGACCAGGCCAAGATCGTGGCTGATCATCAGGATGGCCGTTCCACGCTCGGCGCACAAATTCCGCATCAGCTCGATGATCTCGGCCTGCACGGTGACGTCGAGCGCCGTGGTCGGCTCGTCGGCGATGAGGAGATCCGGACCGCAGGCGAGCGCAATCGCGATCATCACGCGCTGTCGCATGCCGCCGGAGAGCTGATGCGGGTAATCGTGGACGCGGCGCTCGGGCGCGGGGACGCGGACGCTCGCCAGAGCCTCGACCGCCAGCCGGCTCGCTTCCCGCCAGCTCTTGCCCTTGTGCAGCACGAACATCTCGGCGATCTGCCGGCCCACGGGCGAGACGGGGTTCAGCGCCGTCATCGGCTCCTGGAAGATCATGGCAATGCGGTTGCCGCGCAACTCCCGCTGTTTGGCCGCCGAAAGGTGCTGGATCTCCTGTCCCTCGAACCGGATGAGGCCGCCGCCGATCGAGAGCGGCGGG